>CALETX010000435.1 GCA_937920455.1 uncultured bacterium | reverse complement strand
AGGAGCTCGCCGCCGATCGTTGCGCCGATTTTCCGCCTGTCTGCCCCAGCTCTATCTGCAGCATCTTGTACAAGCCTGCGCGCAAGTCCGTAATCTCTCCATCTTGTGTTGGCAATGAAGAGAGTCTGATCCGGCTGTATTTCGAGTTGTATCTCGTACCTGTCCAAGCCGTCCGTGACGGCAATGCCGGCAAAAGGCTCCAGGCGGTCTCCGGCGAGCGAGGGGCCGGCGAATAAAAAACATGCAGCGCTCTTCGGACGATCCTTCAGGCCACCATTCACCAAGATGCGCGCTTTTCCGGATGTCCCGCCAGTATTGTGCACGCCAACGCAGAAATGTTTATTGTAGTCGAAGGCGACTCCCCTGACGACGGTAAGGGGTTCGGTCAAAGTCGAAATGCGGATTTCGCTTCCCGAAACTTGCGACGGCCCGGCGATGCAACCAGCCTCTCGTGTTATGAGTTCAAGCGCCATTTCTAAGTCAAAGTGCCCTCCAGCGAGCGTTTGAGCTATTTTCGACAACGGTCCTATCTAGTAGTATGCGGCGCTCTATTGTCAATATTCCTTCAAATGTTGCAGAATCTGGCGGCAGCGTTCTTGCCAGGTGTACAGGCTGATGGCTTTTTCCCTCGCACGTGTGGCCATCTGAGGATCGGGTCGGTCAAGTGCATCGGATAACACTTGTGCAAGTTCTTGAAAGTTTTCCGGGTCTGCGAGCAACGCTTCGCGTCGGTGTTCAAGAACTTCTTCTACGGTTGGAAATCTGTGCCCGACTATCGTGCGCCCCGCAGCCATGTACTCAAAAATCTTCAAAGGGCTGCAGTAACGAATGGTAGGAACACGGCTTGACCATAACATAAGCAGCACGTCCGCGGCGGCCAGATACAAAGGAACCTGGCGGAAAGGAACCTGCCCCACGAAAATCACATTATCCAGACGCAACTTTCGAGCCTTAGCTTCATATCGGCGCTTATGGGAATCCGGCCCGCCGACGATCACAAACAGCGCATCTTTTCGGCGATCGGCCAGTCGAAGGATATCTGGGATGCTTCTGTCCGAGTATAGACTGCCCGCATACACTACAGTGCGGCGATTTTCTGACAAGCCAAGACATTTCCTGGCCTCGGCCGGTTGAAGGTGTTCCTGGAACATTGTGGGGTCCACTGCATCGTGGGCAGCCAGGATTTTTTCAAAAGGCACTCCGCGATCTTTCCACCAGTTCGCCAGAGCATTTGAAATTGCCACAAAGAGCGCCATTTTTGGGTTGCGAGCGTATTCCACGATACGTTTTTGCCACCAATAGCCCAGTCCGCCGGCCATCAGAGGAGGGATACTGTTATGTGATTCGAACACGAAAGGGCCGACGGCCGGTTTTAGGAACGGCATCAGCACAGGATCCCTCACAAATACGATATCGTGTTGCAGTTCGCGACAGAGATTGTGAACAGGCTTTATGCATCCGATGCTTCGAAATCTGCCCAAAAGCCTTGAGCCACGAAATACGCGCACATGAAAAGGCAGATGTGATTTCCCTGCTAATTCCCGGATTCTGCATTTAGCGGCCTCTGTGGCCTGATTGCCCAGGTAAGAGTTTACCGCCAGCACCGTTTCAACGCCCAGGCTTGCAAAACTCGAACACATTTGCACAACCTGAATGGTGTTGGCCTTGTGTTCTTCGACGCGTCCGGTGTGGATATAAAGTAACTTCAAGGGATTCTGATCACTCCTTCAGGCCAGGCGCGTTACCAGGCCTCCACAGCGGTATCTACCAGCATCGTGATTTCTTTACAAGCGAAGGCGACAGGCAGGGTACATTATGTGGTCAGAGATGTCTGAAGGATGTATCAGGCAGGTGGCAGGCGGCCCAGCAGGACTACTGGGTTGTACAGAGAAAGATGCTGGTTTGGGTTTCTGGCGAATGCAGAATATACTTGCTAACTGTGCTGCACAGCTATAGCGTAGAAAGTGCGCTCTGAATATCACGTCAGCCGTTGTGAGCACAGGAGGAATACTGGCATAACCATGAGCACGACTGTCTGGAAGATCGAATCCGGGACTGATGGTCCAAAACTCATTGTTGGACAGCGTTGCGTTGCCCCCGTGTTCTTTTTCGTCGGGCTTTGGGGTGAGCCAGAATATGAACAGGCCAGAATGGACGAAGTTGCGCTTGCAGCACGTCACGGCGTGAACCTGCTTTCCATTCCGCTCGTTTACCACTGGCCCAGATCGAACCATGTGCCAGATTTCAGTCAGGCAGATGCCACTATCGAAAAAGTCCTTGGCATCCATCCAGCCGCAAAACTTCTGCTCAGGGTGGACGCAAACTGGCCCCCGGAGTGGTGGGCCAAGAAGTATCCCGACGAAATGATGCTGTTCGACGACGGCAAACGCGGCCCTATGGCCAGCGTGCACTCCAGAATATGGAGAAGAGATGCCCCTAAGAACATACGCCTTTTAGTGGACCATCTGGAGAACAAATACGGCGATCATATCCTCGGTTATCATCCGACCGGCCAGCACACTGGTGAATGGTTTTATGATCGAGTGTGGGAAGGACGAACCGCCAGTCTGGAATCCCCTGTTCGTGCAGCATTCCGACTCTTTCTCAAACAGAAATATGGATCGCCAGCCAATGTCTGGAAGGCCTGGAATCAACAGGGGGAAAATAATTTTGACTCGATCCACCCTCCATCACTTGAAGAACGTCTGCGTGTTTCAGAAGCGGCTTTCAGGAATTGGGAGACGGATGCTAAGGTCATTGACTTTTGTCATTTTCTAAATCAAGAGATGGCGTCGGCTGTCGAGCTTGTGTGCCGAGCCTTCAAGCGAGCGGCGCCTGACAAAGTGGTTATAGCCTTCTATGGATACCCATTCGAGCTTGGCAACCTTCCTCACGGTCCCGGAGCCAGCGGGCATCTTTTAATGGCTCGTCTTGTGAGGTCCCGCTGGATCGACGGCTTTGCCTCACCGATCAGCTATCTTAACCGCGGCCCAGGCGGGGGCGGTTTTTTCATGGCTGCAGTGGATTCGGTACACGCTCATGGCAAGTTGTGGTTTGTGGAAGACGATACGCGCACCTGCTTCTCAGCAAAGAACGAAGGGTATGGACGTTGCCGAACTCTTCCTGAAACCGAGGCAGTGCTTGCCCGGAACTTTGCACATTATGCAACGAGGAACGCTGCAGCATGGTGGATGGATCTCCCCGGCCGCGGGTGGTTCGTAGGAGACGAATTGTGGAGTTTTCTTGCACGTCTTCAGACAATCTATAGGGATATATTGCCTGCCGCTCGGCCGTATCGTCCTGAA
>CALETX010000434.1 GCA_937920455.1 uncultured bacterium | reverse complement strand
ACGCCACCGATATATTCGAGACTGTATATAGACTTTAGTCTGGTTCCGCCGGATTGCAGGTTGGAGGGGCAAACGTTTAGTGTCACTTACAGCGCGTATATAAACCCTTGGGGTGACAGGAACCTGGAGCAGGATGAGAGGTTTAGAGCGTTCTACAAGTTCAGAAGGAGGCTGGACGACGAGATAAGGAGAGCGCGTATTGAGGGTAAATATTTGGAAAAGCCGGACTGGGACAAGGTGTTGGAGGAGGAGCGCCAGAGGTTAGCGGTTGAGCAAGCAGAAGAAGAAGCCGAGCGTCAGAGGCGGTTGAAAATCTATTACGAACAGACCGGCAGGAAGCCTGAGCAGGCTGTGAGATCGCATGAATGAGTGTTTTTATATGGTAGTTGTACTTTATCAGTGAAGAACTGATGAGGCAAGACAGATTACTGGTCGAATCTTGCTAGTGATGTTTTGACATCGTAAGGGACTACTGGGTGATCGTTTCTCGCGACGGGCATCAGGCACAGTTCAGATCATACTGGGCCAATAAACTAGGGACTGGAACAAGTGGTGAAGCTGTTGAAGCAAGGTTGGAGCCTGCTCTCTGGCGATACCTCAGATTTGGCGGCGGGGATCCTCTTGAAGATATCGAGTCAGCATTAAAGTCGCCGTGAACATGCGGATTTACGGATGTGCGCGCGCCGCGGTTGGCTCCTGAGCGGCATGATTCGCCAGCGAATCTCTTTGTTCGGGAATAGTATTGGTATCGGGCTTTTTCCCTACCCAGAGATTATCGAACGGGTTGGTCCATTTCAGTTGGGGAATACCAGGAGTTCCTTGGAGCGCGTGCCGGATAATGAGCCGATCTTTTGGGGTCATTTTTTCTACCCAGGGCTGAAATGAGGAAAACGACTCGCTCGCCTGAATGGCCCTGAATGTTGCAAGATTGTCTTCGGTCATCCAGGCAGGCTCAAAGCCCAGAACGTACCGCCACTTGCCGTTGGGATTCTTGAAGAACGTTTCATAGAAGAGGCGCATGTCGTCGGAATAAAGTATGCCGCCATCATCAGGCAAGAGGCCAGCGTGAGCGGGGCTGGATGCATCCAGAAATTTCCTTTGAAGGTCGCGGGTCCAGCGTGAATCGAGGTCGGAGGCGACGGCCTGGCACGCAGTAGCCGCGGTCACAACTGCCATTGCCATACGCCAGCGCAGCGGCATAGACACTCTGTCGGCCACTGAGGCCATGGCCAAAGTAATCCACACGATGAAGGCGGGAAGGCCAACGTCGTACCAGAATCGCGAGCTGAAGAAAGCCAGGGCAAAACCGATGCCAAATAGAATCAGTGATGGCGAGATCATCAGCGTGCGAATGTTCATGCCGCAGGCATTGGCGGCCAGCAGCATGACGGGCGCGAGAAATAGAGCCGGCCATTCTGGCAGCGTAGGCTGAAATTCGTAAACGAGCTGCCTTGTCATTGTTGCCGAGCCAAAAGCCTGGGAAGCATGCATCAGGCTTTGAAGCAACATGCGGATCGGATGTCCGGTTAGGACTGCTCCGATGATGATGCCGGCGCAAGCCAACGCAGTAGCGCGCGCAAGCACGCGCAAACCTCGTGCAAAGCCGATGGCGGTGAGAGGCAATAAATAGACGTACCAGAGAGAGTGAATCCAGACCGACAGGGCTATGAGCAACGTCGCGGCAACATAAGCTGTGGGCCGTCGCTGGCGCTGATCTTCAAAAAGTATCATCAGACAGCATATTACGGCGCATGTAAATATAAACGGTCGGCCCAGCATGAGGCGGAAGGCGAGCATTGGAGAGCAGAAAAAGACGGCAAGCAGACTGGCAATCCAGAACTCGGGGTTTGGGAGGAAGAGTGCCGGGACTAATGTGAAAAGAATAAAGAAAAAAACAAAAGAAAACACAACAAGAGATTCGGCGTTGAGATGGATGTGGTTTGCCAGAAGGCTGAGACACAAATGCCAGCCGGGATGGCTGTCCAAAGTGATTTCCGGGCGCATCACGAGAATTTCGCTCCACGGTTTGCCGGAAATGGCCTTTGCGGCATGGCGGAGGGCGTCGTCGGGCGGCAGGAAACCAAGCCCCATAATTCGCAGGGGGGTCAGCAAGGCCATAGCGGCGAGCAGGATCAAAGCAACTGTTTTTGGCGAAACGATCGGTTTTGATTTGGAATCGGCAAACAGGAATTTCATGTTTTTTCAGTTAGGAACTGCATCTGCCTTACCATAGCACAACAGTATATACGATTGCCAATCTGAAGGTGGTAAACTTTAGCTTCATGGATTTGGGAGACGAAGCGAGCTTACGGTTCGGATCAGTTCGACGGCATCGCGCGGCAACTTGTTGCCAGACACAGTGGTCGAGGACATAACGTCGCCGCTGGGGCCAAAATGATCGGTTACCGGCCTCGGCGCGCAGATGATGTTGCTAATCATCGGAGGTCCGAAGTGTTGGTTCTTTGTCGTAGGCCAGACGCCTGCAATAGCGACAGCGGAACGACTGCTGCGGGAGAAGGCGGTCATTCCCATCCTAGGGGCGAGATACTTACTCGCACCGGTGGAGCCTTCCAAATATCTCGATTATACTCCCGGACCATGCGGTCCGACGAAAAGCGGCCGCTTCTGGCGCTGTTCAGGACCGACATGCGGGTCCATTTTGCGGCGTTTGACCACGTCTTTTCGACCTTTCGCTGGGCGGCAGTGTAGGATCTGTAATCTGCCAAAGCGAGGTATTGGTCAGTATTGAGGGAAGCTTCTACCAAGGGTCGGAACAGTTCTTTGTCGCCATTTGAGAACATGCCTTGAGCAATGGCGTCGAGGATGGAGTGCAGCTCTGGGTCTGAGTCGTAGATGGCGCGTGGATTGTATCCTGCGGTTTTGATCGCGGCGGCTTCAGGAGCCGAGAGGCCGAACGCAAAGAAGTTTTCGGTTCCAAGCTCTTCCAGGATTTCGATGTTGGCTCCGTCGAGTGTGCCGATTGTCACGGCGCCGTTCATCATGAACTTCATATTGCCGGTGCCGGATGCCTCGGTTCCAGCGAGGGATATTTGCTCGGACAGATCCGCGGCTGGATAGATGAGCTGGGCATTGGATACGTTGAAGTCCGGAAGGAACACAACTTTCAGGCGGTCGCAGAGCGACCGGTCCGCATTGACTATTTCAGCAACGCCGTGGATGAGACGGATTATGAGTTTTGCCATGAAATAACCGGGCGCGGCCTTGCCGCCGAATATCACGGCTCGCGGAGCGTATTCGAGATTCGGATCGGAACGAAGCCGGAGGTAGTCGCCTATGACGCGCAGAATATTAAGGTGCTGGCGTTTATATTCGTGAATGCGTTTGACCTGCACATCGAAGAGAGCGTCAGGGTCGAGACAAACTCCCGTAACCCTGCGCGCATGTTCGGCCAGTCGTACTTTGTTTTTGCGCCGTGCTTGGCGCCACTTTCCCAGAAACGACTGATCGGCGACGAAACTCTCCAGACGCGTTAGCTCTTCCGAATGTTTGATCCATTTGGATCCGATGGCGCGGGAAATGAGCTCGGATATCGGTGGATTGATAAGGCCGAGGAATCGTCGGTGGTTTACGCCGTTGGTTTTTGCGGTGAACTTGTCAGGCCACATTTCCCAGAAATCGCGCAGTACGGTTCGTTTGAGGAGTTCGGCGTGGAGTTTTGCGACACCGTTTATTTTTCGACTGCCTACGCAAGCCAAATTTGCCATGCGGACACGTGAGTCGCCGGTTTCATCAATAATAGACATTCGTCGCGTTCTGTTTTCGTCGCCGGGCCACTTGAGGCGCACCTCTTGGAGAAAGCGACGGTTGATTTCCAGGATTATTTCCATGTGGCGGGGGAGAAGCTCGGCGAAGAGATGCGCAGGCCATGTTTCCAGGGCTTCGGGAAGCAGCGTGTGGTTGGTGTAGGCGAAAGTTCTGGTGACAATGTCCCACGCATGCTCCCAGGGGAGGTTGTGCTCGTCAACGAGAAGGCGCATCAGTTCCGCCACGGCAATGGCCGGATGGGTGTCGTTGAGTTGAATCGTGTATTTCTGGTGGAAACGGTCCAAAGTCCGGCGCCGCTGAAGATATATCCGTATCATGTCCTGGAGGGAGCATGAGACGAAAAAATATTGCTGTTCGAGCCTCAGTATTTTGCCCTCCGGAGGCTTGTCGTTGGGATAAAGCACCTTTGTGATGTTTTCGGAGAAGATCTTCTCCTGGACGGCTCCGTAGTAGTCGCCGACATTGAACGCCTGGAAGTTGAACGCTTCTGCCGCTTCCGCCCGCCAGAGTCTGAGCAGATTTGTCGTAAGGATGCGGTAGCCCGGCACCGGCATATCGTGCGCCGTTCCTTGGACTATTCTGGCAGGAACCCAGCGCACGCGATACTTGCCGTCTTCATCGAATCGTGACTCGGTGCGTCCTCCGAGTTTGACGTCATACCGTATTTCGGGATGGGCGATCTCCCAAGGGTTGCCGTATCGGAGCCATTTATCAGTGGCTTCAACCTGCCATCCATCCCGTATTTCCTGATCGAAGATGCCGAACTCATATCTTATTCCATAAGCGATTGAGGGAATTTGCAATGTGGCCATTGACTCCATCGTACATGCAGCCAGGCGGCCGAGACCGCCGTGGCCGAGCCCAGGCTCTTCTTCAAGTCTGGCGAGGTCTTGAAGTTCGAATCCGAGCGACCTGACCGCGCGTTCAGCTTCCTTCATCAGGCCGAGGCAGAGCAGGTGATGGCATAGCTGAGGGCCGATAAGGTATTCGGCGGAAAGGCAGATAACTGTGCGGGATGCGGCTTTGAAATAGGTGGAAGCGGTTTCGATCCAGCGGTGCTGCAAGCGGTCTCTCACGGCATACGCCAAGGCCATGTAATAATCGAGCGGGCCGGCCACAGCGGGGAACTTGCCCTGTCTGCATAGAAGATTTTCAAGGATATCCCTGCGAAGCGACTGCCATGTGTGCTGACGCGGCAGATGATTCCTCACCTTTACCTTCGGATGTTGTGATTTTGCCATAACGCTGGTTTTACACATTGTCAGTAGCATACCCGTCCCAGTCACGCGTGGTCAATTCCATTTGCCGGCAAACGGCGTACCCTACCGGTTTGTGGTGGTTGGATCAGAGGTGTTAGCTGATCGAGACTTTGTCGCTGAACGATTGTTTCGTTTTTGACTGCTTGTACGTCTGATGGTTCAAAGTATTGCACGTCTCATTGCAGGTTAATTATCGAACTGCAAAGTTGTAGATAACCATGATTGGAAGTTTCTGATAATGCGCATGTTGAGACTGTTGCATTGGGGATGAATATCACAACTGCGGAATCCACGATTCTATTTTGGAGGGCGGCTTCCATCCATTCCTGCCCTTTGGCATAAGCTGACAGGACTATCCGGGCGCGAGATGCTTGATTCTGTACGAGAGTACAGCAGGAATGAGATCACGAGGGCGAGGTGAATCTCTAGAAAGACGGCATTTTTTGTGGGCTTTGGAAAAATGAGTGCAAGCAAGATTAAAGATATCGTATATACCTTTACCAATGCAGCTTCTGATGTGTTTTTTCAGGACAGCACAGTC
>CALETX010000433.1 GCA_937920455.1 uncultured bacterium | reverse complement strand
CGACAATAGCTGACCATGTTATCGAGACGCCGTTGCTCCCGTCCGAAATGCCTGAAATGCGAAGAGACTCGCTGCTGTAGACGATTTCGAACCACCATATGACGCTGGCAATGGCGGTTATCATTGCTTTGCATTGTATGGAAGAGAACTTCATTACGAGTTCTACTCCAGTTTCGCTGACACAATGCGCGGCTTACCTGAAAGATCAGGCACGACAGTCACCGACCTGAACCCGGTTTCGCATAACAGCTCAGAGACACGTCGGCTCTGGCCATCTCCAACTTCCAGAAAGATAAAGCCATCTTTTTTGAGAGCCAGAGCCGCGTCCTGAACAACATCGCGGATCACGCTGAGTCCGTCTGGCCCGCCGTCAAGAGCAACGCGCGGCTCATGATCGCGGATCCACACGGGCAGCCGATCAATCTCTCCACTCGGAATATAGGGAAGATTGGCAACAACAGCGTCAACAGATCCTGGCTCAGCAAGATCGGCAATATCCTCGCATGAGAAAGCAACTCGGTCGGCCACATTCCATATTTCAGCATTCTCGCGCGCGAGCGAAAGAGCCTCCTCACTAACGTCCAAACCAAGATAAAGCCCATGAGGACATTCTAGCGCCAACGTGACTGCTATGCAGCCACAACCAGTTCCAATGTCAACAATGACCGGCCGCGACTTCCGCCACAACTGCTCGTTGCGCAGCGCATTCTCAACAAGAACCTCGGTTTCAGGCCTAGGAATCAGCGCCCGGCGATCCACCCTGAAAGTGCGCCCCATGAAATCCCATTCGCCCAAAACATATTGGACAGGCTCTCCGTTCGCAACACGCTTCACGCCTCTACGCATCGCTTCAAGGTGAGTTGTTGATATAAGCTGGTCTTTGTACAGATTGAGCGCCAGCCTTCGGCATTTGAGAAGACGACTCATGAGAAGAGCAGCAGCAACTTCGGCGTCAGGAACGCCTTTTTTTCCTAGATATCCCGCAGCAGCCGCAACGACCGAGCCGACAGTTTGTTTCTCGATGTTCATGCCACGATTTGCAACGCGTCAGCACTTCATAAGCATTCGAATCACCAGCGCGCCATCTTCCCAAGACCGCAACGCCTTGATGTCGTGGGCAAGTTGACACAATTTCTTCTCGTCCTCGGGGATTCCGAGCCCGGCGGCCAGCCTCTTTTCAATTTCTGCCTTCTCTGCCTTCAACCTCTCCCGCCACATGTACAGGATTATTTCCTGCACCGCTCGCTCCAGCATTCCATCCCGTCGTTCCGCCTTCGGCGGCGACATGAGCACCTCGGCAACAAATTCGGAGATCGAATCATCGGCGCCTTCGTTCTCCAGGAGGACGGACTGGACGTCCACTTTTCTGCTCGCGGCCTGGCGGGCCGCTTCTATGAACATCCTGCACCGTCGGTCTCCAATCATCGAAATCGGCAGATGATCCGTCACCAGCTTGACCATTGCGGGGAAATCGGCAGCCTGCACCAGATGCACGCACAAGTCCTTTTCTGCCGGAGAGCCGCCCAACTCACGGGCCGCTGACCTTTCAGACGTCTGCTCTTCCTGCCCCCAGTCCGCTTTCTGCCACATCGGACGGCGCGAGACAGCGATCCTGAGATTCTCCTCCAATGCCGCCTTTGGTATGCCCAATTCAACAGCAGCCTCATCAATAAGCCTTGCCCTTTGCACTGAATCGGGACTGTTGGCAATCAGCTCAAGCATAGATCGGGCGGCTCTAAGAACGCCCGCTTCCGTCTTTATGTCTTCGCGATCAATAAGCGTGCGCGCGTAAAACCTGACCGGTGAAACAGCCGATCTAAGTATCCTCGCAAAAGCATCCGCGCCATTTTTCCGCAAAAACGAGTCTGGGTCCTCTCCTGGAGGAACCGACGCGACCTTGACGACGAGGCTGGCCTTGAGGAACATGCCCGCAGCGCGAATTGTGGCATCCCTGCCCGCATTATCAGAGTCGAAAACAAGTATGACGCCGTCGGCGTAGCGCCTTATCACCCGGGCATGATCCTCGGTGAAAGCAGTTCCCTGCGCCGCAACAGCCGACCTAAACCCTGCCAGATGGCATCGTATCACGTCTATCTGTCCCTCGCAGATTATGGCCTCGCGCGATTCTAGAATATGGGAACGCGCCTTATGCAGCGCATACAAAATGTGACTCTTGTGAAACAACAATGTGTCCGGTGTGTTGACATATTTGGCCGAACGGTCGTTATCATCCAGCGTCCTGCCGCTGAACCCAACCACCCTGCCCTGCTCATCGCAAATCGGAAACATCACCCTGTTTCTGAAGCGATCGTACCACCCTCCACCCGCTCTCGCCGCATCGCTTTTTCTGAGAACAAGCCCGGCCGACTCAAGCGCCTCCGGCGCATAGCCCTTCCTTTCGCCCCACTTCAGGATGGCATCCCACGCGTCTGGCGCACAGCCGATCATAAACTCGCGGATGGCCTCCTGCCCCAGCGCCCTGTTCTTGAGATAGGCGCGTGCATCTGACCCTTGGCCACTTGCCAGCATCTCGTGATAGAACGCAGCCGCATCCGCGTTTATCTTGTATAACAGAGTCTTGTCCGGACCCCTGCCCTTCGTCTCATCAAACTCAAGCCTCACACCGGCCTTCTCGGCAAGCATTCGGAGGGCAGTGGGAAAATCCACGTTCTCGCGCAACATAATGAATCGGAACACATCCCCGCCAGCATGACAGCCAAAGCAATAGAACATCTGCCGCTGGGGATTGACATTGAAGGAAGGAGTTTTCTCCTTGTGGAACGGACACAGCGCCTTGTAGGAGGCACCGGCCCGCTGCAAAGGGACGAAATCTCCGATCACCTCGACAATATCGCACCGACTGCGTATCTGTTCGATGATATGTTTCGTTATCCCAGCCATTTTATCACCATCGCCACCGGCCTTCCATATTTTGCAAAGAATCCGCGAACGAAGGGCACTTACAATTCCACCGGTGAGGACCTGACGGGTTCCTCCTCTTCTCTCTCTCGATTACTCGCCGAGTCGCCAACATCAAATCCGCGCCATCGCAGAATGAGCGTCGTTCCTCTGCCGATCAGCGAGCGTTCGCCAAAATGGCGCCTCAGGTATTCATGCGGCCAGAGAATGACAGCGCCAAAGATAAGGAAGACAGCCAGGAGCCCTCCTGCTGCTCCAGCCGCAAAACCGACCGGTTTCTCGATCACCTCGTTGAAGTGGACAGAGACCACCAGCCTGATCAACAAAGCTGCAATTATCACAACGGCAAATCCGAAAGCTGCTCCGGACGAAAACGCAAGGGCAACGGCCGTTTCCGGAAGGAGCCGCGTGTGCGAAAGAAGCCAATCACCTCCATGCCGCGCGAACCAGAAGGCCGAAACAACCGCTCCTGTAACGCTCAGCATCGGCCATAACTCCGCAGAAAGGCCGCGTCGGTACCCGCGCCAGGCCGCGAACAGCACAGCAATTCCCGCAACGGCATCAAGAGGATTAACTAACGGCGAGTCTGGTATCGTCATCTATTCGCCTCCTTCTTCCGATAACTGCCCAGCCAGTCCCTTGCTTCCCTCGCAAGCGGGTCATGCGGCGCAAGCCGCAGGAATGTTTCAAACTCGGCAGCAGCCTTGTCGAACCTCAGATCGGCTTTCCATGCCAGACCCAGCAAGTAATGCGCCCTTGCGTTGCCTGGCTCGACCCTTGTAACGCGCTCGAGGTATGGAATGGCAGATGCCACATCCCTTGTTTCAAGGCAAGTCACCGCCGCCATGTACGCAGCCTTGGTCATCTCAGGATTGATGGCCAACGCCAGCTCAAAGCCCTCCCGGGCTGCTTTCATGTTGCCATCGTCCCTGTGGGCCAAGGCCATGTTGTATGCGGCATCGGCGTGAGCCGGATTCAACTTGAGCGCCTTCTGATATCTGGCCACGGCACCCTTCAGATCGCCAGCCTTCTGTTTCGCCAGGCCGTCCAGAAACATTTCCTGCGCCCCCTTGCGGTCAACTTCGCTAATTTCTTCAGCCGCAGAAGCAATCACATTTTGGGCGCGTATATTACTCTGACGACCAGACGCTGCCCTGGCCTGTCCGGCCCTTGGATCTGACGGAAACATTGAGGCAAACCTGTCATATGTCTGCGCTGCCTCCGCCGCAAAGCCGAGATGCTTGTCGTAAAGAAGTGCCATTTCCCAAAGCGCATCGGCGCTTCTAGGGTGTCGTCTCAGAGCATCATTGAGAAGCACAAGGGCTTCGTCGTACTGCTCTTTCCGTATCGCCGCGCGAGCCGAACTCAGGAGCGATTCAACGCCGGACATCCCAGCCGGCCGCAACGCAGTCTCCTTTGGACGGCTCTCGTATTGCGCAGTTGAATTGTGAGCTATCGGGCGTCGAATGGCCTCCAGATGACGCCGGGCGTTCTCGGCGTAACGGTTGTCCCCGGCAACCTTGATAAATCGCTCCAGCAGGTCGGCAGCAGCAGGACCCCCTCCAGATGTTTCGATCTCCAATATGCCGAGATTGTAAAGCGCGGGCGGATACGATGGATCAAGCTCCAGGGCTCGTGCAAGAAATGCGCGAGCGCGCTCTGAGTTGCCGGCGTGCATTTCGGCAAGAGCGCACTCGGTATAGAGGCGGGCAGAAGGAGCAGACTCCCTAAGCGCCTTGTCAAACGCAACCCGCGCATCTTCCCATCGCCGCATTTCAATCCGTATCATGCCTATAAACTCCATCGGGCGCGGGTCGCCAGCTGCAAGCTGAGCGGCTTTCTGAAACCGCCGGACGGCATCCTCGAGCATGCCCAGCTTCCATAGCGCAACACCAAGATTGTACTGGGCGGAAGGATCAGAGGGAAGACGCCGCGCGGCCACAGCAAGATCGCGACGCGCTTTCTGGTAGTCGCCTGCCAGCGCGGCAGACATTCCGCGGCCGAGCAAGGTCTGCGTTGGCTCGCGCGCGCAGCCTGCTCCAAGCGCGGCCGCCATAACGACTGTCAGTAAGGCAGGAATATAATCTGCGGAAAGTATTCTGTTCACGACACACAGACTCCTGCGGATTTCCACCCGGCACCCCCCTGGAACAGGGAAAGCCTCAGGCACACGGCATGGTTTATTCGTTTGGCGCGGCCGTCAAGCACAAGCAACGCAGGGACCGCATTCCCCTTGCATTCCGCCGTGTATATGGCTAAAGTCTGTGTCCAAATAAGAAAGGCGTGGAAGCACCAATGAAGAAGGACATTCATCCGCCGTATGGAGACGCAACCATAATTTGCGCCTGCGGCAACGTGATAAAAACGCGCTCGACTGTCAAGGAGATGCACATCAATACCTGTTCGCAGTGCCATCCGTTCTTTACCGGCCAGGCGACATTCATTGACACGGAGGGCCGTGTGGAACATTTCATGAAGAGATATGGGCGCAAGGCCAAGGCTTAACGCCGCGTCAGTCGGGCCGGTGTTGTGAATCCATGCGCACCGGCCCTTTGTGTTTATTGCGGCAGCATGCAGTCCTTCCAAAACAATGATCTCAAAATCCCAAATTGAAAAAATACTGTCTAGAATTCCTGCACTCGAGGCGGAAATGGCAGCGCCCGGCGCGGCCGCCGATGCCAAACGCTTCAGGAATCTGATCCGCGAACATTCTCATCTAAAGCGGGTGGCAGACAAGGCCAATGCGTTGTTCGATATCGAACGAGCAATTAACGAGGCAAAAGAGCTGCTTGACGATCCCACGACTGACGCCGATTTGAAGGACCTTGCCCGCGCCGAACACAGCGAACTGATAGCGAGGAAAGAAAATGCCGAAAAAGAACTTCTGGCAGCCCTACTGCCCCCGGATCCGGACCTGGAACGCAACGCGGTGGTCGAAATCCGCGCCGGCACTGGAGGAGCCGAAGCAGCCTTGTTCGCGGGAGATTTATTCCGTATGTATTCGCGGTTCCTGGAAGACCGCGGCGTAAAAGTCAAGCCCGTGAGCGCAAGTCCGGGAGAAGTCGGCGGCTACAAGGAAATCGTGTTCATGGCCGAGGGAAACGGCGCGTATGGACTGCTTCAGTTCGAGAGTGGCGGCCATCGCGTTCAGCGGGTGCCCGTCACCGAAGCGTCCGGACGGATACACACCTCGGCGGCCACCGTAGCCGTCTTTCCTGAAGCAGCGGAAGAAGATGAAATAGTCATCAATCCTGAAGACCTCCGCATAGACATATTCTGCGCGTCAGGCCCAGGCGGGCAGGGCGTAAATACCACTTATTCAGCAGTCCGCATCACGCATTTGCCAACGGGAATTGTGGTCCAAAGCCAGGACGAACGCTCCCAGCATAGAAACAAGGAGCGTGCCCTTTCTGTTCTCAAAGCCCGGCTGCTGGACAAGAAGCGCCGCGAGGAAGAAGAGCGTTTGGGCCGCATGCGGCGCAGCCTGGCCGGGTCCGGTGAAAGAAACGAACGAATCCGAACCTACAACTTTCCGCAAAACAGAATCACCGATCACAGGATCAACCTAACGCTATATGCGCTCTCGCGGGTCATCGAGGGGGAGATGGATGAACTTGTCTCGGCATTGCGGCAGAAAGATACAGCTATGCGCATTCAGAATGAATTCGGTATCAACACTGCGTCTGGTGGGGCAAGCGAGGCGTCCGGGACGCAGTGACCCTACGATCGCCTGTTAAGATATTTGTCAGCACTTCGTAGGGTATCGTCCCGCGCCATGCTGCCATTTCGTCCGCCCATATTTCCTCTCCGCCCTGTCGCCCTATAATAACCACCTCGTCACCCTCGCGGGCGGAAGATTCTGGGCCCAGATCAAGCACGGTGTAATTCATCGTAACCCTGCCGGCCACCGGGCAGCGTCTACCACCGACAAGCATGAATCCTTTGTTGCTCAGCATGCGCGAAAATCCATCTGCGTACCCTGCGTCAACTGTGCCCAGCCGCGTGCGACGTGGCGCGCGATATGTGCTGTCGTAGCTCACAGGGAAACCTGAGGGCACTTCCTTCACCTGCACAAGGCGGCTTTTCCATTGCAGGAATGGTTTTGTGACGATCTTTCGCGCGCCTTGTCTCCCGTAGCCGTAAAGAAGAATGCCGGGCCTGACTCCTTCGAAGTCCCACGCGCCTTCATCACAGAAGACTGTAGAGTTTGACGCATGGCGGAATAGATTGCGCAACCCGTGCCTTGCGGCCTCGGCGACAACTTTGCGGAATCTTTCTGCCTGCTCGGCTGCGAATGCGCCATCAGAAGGACCCGAGGCGAAGTGAGTGCAGATTCCTGTGATTCTAAGTCCGCGCATGGCCGCGAGCGTCTCGAGCGCCGGACCCGCTTTTTCCCACTGAAAGCCCATGCGCCCCATGCCGGTGTCTATTTTTACATGACATTCGACACGCGTCCCTGCTGTCACTGCAGCCTCTGAAATGGCGCGAGCCTGCGGCTCGCTGTAAAGGACGGGCACAATTCCGCTCTGAACAATTTCCCGAGCCGATTCAGCAACGGCGCTTCCGACAAACAGCACTTTGGCGCCAGGAACGGTCCCTTTAAGAGCAACGGCCTCTTCCACAGTTCCCACCACAAATGTCCTCACTCCGCAGCGCCACGCCTCCTTCGATACGGGCGCCAGGCCATGATTGTAGGCATTGGACTTGACCACCATGAGAATTTCGGCACGGCCAGCCGCTTCCATTGCGGCTCGTATGTTTTCCGCAAGCGTGTCCAGGTCGAGTTCAATCCAGGTGCGGCTCACGATATTCCGTTTCCGTTGCGACGTTCATGCCTCCTGGGGAGGATGGGACTGATACGAGCCGTGCGGCAGGCTCTTTGCCTTGAGCGGATATCTGAGTTTCATGTCTCCGTCCAGCAGTATTTCCACCCAGTATGTCCCCTCCGTCTCGAACATCACATTAATAAAAAACTCAACACTGGTGCCGGTAGCCTCACTATTCGGCAGGATAATCTTCACCGGTTGTCCCTCCACCAGCGGTGTCACGCCGTCAGGTTTAACGATTCTGCTAAGCTGCTGAAATTCACCCTCTCCACAACACCAGCGGTTGACGATGCACAATCTCTGAAACACAGCCGGAAATGATGGAACCATTATGCCATCATAAAGTCCAATGAGAATAAACTTACCGTTGCGCTCCTGACGCACATCGTCGCACAGCAGACTTGACTGCAAATCCGGCTGAATCATCAGAAAATCTCCTGTTCGTTATCTGCCTGTTGCCGCGCCGAACGGACATCCAGGCCCCACTCCCGGAACGCGGACTCAATGAAGCGCACCACCTGCCGATGAGCATCTCTCCCGCTGCCGCTAACGGCTATAGGCCTTCCCATCTTGAACCTTATGGGACGCGTCTTGTCAAGCGGCCCCATATCCCTCAGAAAACGGCCTATGGCCTGAAAATCTGTCTGAAGAGCCACTGGCACAACAGACACTCCCGCTCTTCTGGCCAGCTTGACTGCTATCGTATTGAACTCGGAAGGGTCAAAGTATGGAAGCCTCGTGGCCTGCGGAAATATGATCACCGACCGACCCTCCGAAAGGAGCTGCTGTCCTTCTGAAAGCACGATCCTCAAGTCCGCCCTTGGATCCCGTCGCGAGACAAATATGGGCCGTGTCTGGTGAAGTATGTGGCCAAAAAGCGGATAGCGGCCCAGACTTTCCTTCACCACGAGCGACACATCTCCGTAAAGCATCACCGGACACGGCAGGACCATTGTCTCAAGCATGCTCATGTGGTTTGCAGCCACAACAACCGGCCATGGCCCAGACCTCAAGACGCTCATGCCTTCCATTGTCACGACACCTCCGGCTCTCTCGGCGGCGCGCATCATGAGAAAAGCGTGGTAGGCCCACTGCAATCGCCCGAATCTGCCGCCTGCGGAAGCAAGCCGGCCGCGAACCACAATCCACAAAACCTGCGCATAAAACCACCATGCTCGGCCTCCCAAAATACGAGCATGCACGCCCTGTCTGATCGCCTCAGGAGTGCTGTAGGTGCCTGTCTCGGTTATGGAACGACAAAATGCGTTGAAATCCATCTTGCCAAGCTCTCCGACTCGGCGCGGCCATCCGAAACCCTATTTCTTTCCCTCTAGCAGTTCCCTGACCGATATGCTTATCTCCGGGTCGGGGTTGTCCCGCTCTTTTTCCAGGAAAGGCCATGCCGTCGGCCCCATTGCTTCCAGAGCCTTTCTTGCGGCGATCCGCCGGCCGTGATCGCCGTCGCCAAGCTGTTTTATCAGCTCCGCGATGTTGTTCTGGACTTCTTTCGAAACATCATCTTCTGTTATCGTGCCTGGCAACGTCCACTTCTGAGACCTTGCCATCTCTATAAACTCGGATTCTGTCATCTGGGTAATGTTGCCGTCTATGCGCAGCACCATGCGCAGCCCATTCCGCGCTGAAGGGGTGGCGGCAATGATGGTATCTTCCGAATTATCTTCGGTGAGTCCCGGCCGGTATAGAAAATCCACTTTCTTGCCTGTTGCCGGATCAATCCAGGCAAACCGCACGTCTCCCCCAAGTTCCGAAAGTTGTCTGGGAAACTGTCCGTCATGTTCCTCAGCATACTCGGCAAGCGCTTCGCTCAAACGGGACAAATCACCCATCATGCCGCCTGGTGGAGGCGCAACTCGCACATGCCTTTCCGGAGGGCCGATTGATTTGATCGAGGTAAAGAGCCAGCGGCCGTCTTTAATGGACATACCCACAGTGATCGTACCGCCCTCGATAGTGAGTGGCAGAGACGCCTCCCTCTTCATGTCGTCAATCACAGGTTTGCCAATCCCGATTCCGTCGCACCCCTGAACCATTTGTCCGAGAAATGATTTTTCTCCCAAACCCTCTGCGTCAAAGATCTTGTCCAGTATGTCAATCAGATCGCGCAGTGGCGGTCCGACCATCGCATCTGCCTCATCTATGTTCCCCTTGCGCAAAAGTCCAAAAAATGTGCGAGCCGTCTCTCCCGGATCTTGTTTTGGACGCAAGGCCACTGGATCGCCGCCCAATTCGACGTATTGCGCCAGCGCTGCAGCTCTGACATCGTCCCGTCTGGTCAAACTTATTGCGGCCGCAAAATCCTTCAATGCTTCATCCTTGCGACCCGACTGTGCCAACGCGCGCGCACGCCACAATAGAGCCGAATCCTTCAACTCGCCAACGGGAGC
>CALETX010000432.1 GCA_937920455.1 uncultured bacterium | reverse complement strand
ACAAGCCCTATCCGCTCAGTCTTCTCATAAACCTCCGGCCGTGTCTTGTATATCTTCGCAATCTGGTTGCCTGTAAACCTTTCGTACGCGCGCGATCCGGTAAGATCGGCCACCTTCTGCGGTCCCCCCATTTTCTCCTCTCTCTCACGGCACTCCGCAGTGGTGCTCGAGTCCATCCAGATCGGCGAGTCATTGAGAGCGAAAATTTTCTCCACCTGCTCCGCAAGCGGTGTCCTCGAATCCATCCTGTTCAGCGTCTGCCTTGCGCCGCGCGCAAGCCACACGCTGCCGTGCTGCTGACCCGAACCAGACACCGCAGCAACCCGCCCAAGCGGCCACTTCTGGGTCTTCATGCTGTCGAGCAACAGGTCCAGCGCGGTCACCCACATCAACGGCGGAGAGGTCACCGTAAGGCCATCGGAATGACGATGAACGCCACCCTCTGTCTTAAAATACGGCAGATCCCTGTCAAAATTCACGGCGATCTCGGCGCACACACGCAGCGAAGCGTCAATCAAAACGGCCTTCAGACTCTGCGTACTGGAGTCCAATCCGAGAAAAAAAACGTCCTTGGGAACATCGCTATCCATATACCCTCCCTTCTAAAAAGACGACTTCAATCATAATAGATCCTGAGCACAAGCCGGTCAAGACCCGCCAAGCAACGCCAATTGCCCATCCCGCTCATTTTGCCTATTGACGTTTTCGAAGTGCTGCTAATATATGCGCCCGATGCAGAGCAGAACCAGTTTTAAACTGCCTGCCTGTCATTGACGAACAGGAGAACAATGCAAGACAATTCCAGAACGGGTGGCATCGTCGAGACAGACGAACCTCCTGGCGAACGCCTCAACATCTCCACCGTATCACATCAGAAAAAAACAGGACCATACATCCACCGCGTCCCATCGCAACTCTGGAACGATTGGCGATGGCAGATGCTGAATCGAATCCGGAGCATTCCGGAGCTGCTGAAAAGATTTCCAGGCCTTAATTGCTCTTCAGACCTGGAGCGTGTCGCGTCCGTCTATCCCATGGCCATCACGCCATATTATGCCTCGCTAATCAGACGCCTGGACACGAGCGACCCGGTTTTTGCGATGAGCGTGCCGCAACCTGCGGAACTCTGCGACCCTCCATTCCTCTCCCCCGATCCTCTAGGAGAAGAAAAGAAAATGCCCGTGCCTGGCCTTGTTCACAGGTATCCAGACAGAGCTCTTGTCATGGCCACAACCATGTGCGCCATGTATTGCAGGCATTGTACGAGAAAACGGGTGGCCGGTTCAAAAGAATCTTTTATCGGAGCATCGGAACTGGCGCGAATCGTTGATTACATAAGGAGCACGCCGGCCATCAAGGATGTGATCATATCCGGTGGCGACCCCTTTACACTGCCCATAGACATTCTCGAAAGAATCATTGCCTCGGTGCGTTCGGTGCCAAGCGTGGAAATAATCCGCATCGGCACGAGAACTCCTGTCGTACTGCCACAACGCATAACATCCGAATTGACAGCAATGCTCAGAAAATACCACCCCCTGTGGATCAACACTCATTTCAACCATCCGGTTGAAATCACGCCCGAGTCGGCAGCTGCCTGCGCAAGAATCTCTGACGCCGGCATCCCGATGGGAAACCAAACCGTCCTGCTCAGGGGCATAAACGATGATCCCGCCATCATGGAAGAGCTGTGCCGCGGCCTCGTCCGCATGCGCGTCAGGCCGTACTACCTATTTCAGTGCGATCTGGTAAAAGGAGTAGAACATTTTCGCACACCCCTGCGGCGTGGACTCGAAATCATGGAATATCTGCGGGGCAGGGTTAGCGGCCTTGCCATTCCAACATTTGTTGTGGACGCGCCAGGAGGAGCCGGCAAGATACCCCTCCTCCCCCGCTACATTGTGGACCACCAACCAACTTTCACGGAACTTCGCAACGCAGAGCATCGCCGCGTTCAGTATCCGGAACCGGCAACCGGACACCCATCGGATGGGCCACATAGCCCGGAAGCCTGATTGGAGACTTTGTCACCCATGGCCGATGTCATTGGATTGGTCTTTGACCTGCGCGACTCCTATCGAGCCGAGGGCTTTTCCGAGGAGGACATCTCCGAATTCGACACTGAAGAGACGATCGCTTCCATTGAAGGCGCTATCGCAGACTTGGGATTCCATGTGGAACGCATCGGACATGCCAGAAATCTGGCGGCTGCGCTGGTTCAAGAACGAAGATGGCGTCTTGTATTTAATGTTGCCGAGGGAATTCAAGGAAGATCTCGCGAAGCACAGGCTCCGGCATTGCTGGAACTTTATGGCGTACCTTACACTTTCTCGGACCCTCTCACATGCTCAGTGACGCTCGACAAGGCCGTTGCCAAACGCATCCTGCTGTCGGAAGGCATACCAACATCGCCTTTTGCTGTGGTTGAAGAAATTTCGGACGTTGAATCCGTACGACTGCCTCTCCCGTTGTTTGTAAAACCCTTAGCCGAGGGCACGGGCAAGGGAACCGGGCCGGAATCAATAGTCCGAACAAGGTCGGAACTTCAACGCCGCTGCGAATGCCTGCTAAAGAAATATCGTCAACCGGTCCTTGTGGAAGAGTTCCTCCCAGGGCGCGAATTCACCACAGGCATTCTCGGCACCGGCCGCAAGGCCAGGGTAATCGGCACTATGGAAATATCAGTCCAAGACCGGTCATCCGCCGGTGTGTATTCTCTCGAAACCAAAGAAAGGTGCGAACAGTTGGTTCGCTATGATCCTGCCCCAAAGGATACCCTGCGAACCGAAATAGAAGAGCTGGCCCTGAAAGCCTATCGGCTCCTCGGCTGCAGAGATGCCGGCAGGGCGGATTTCAGGCTCGACAGCGCCGGAAAACCGATGTTTTTGGAGATGAATCCTCTGCCGGGCCTGCATCCGACACATTCAGACCTGCCGATGATCGCAAGGCACGCCGGTATGAGCTACCTTAACCTCATAGGCGCAATTGTGGCTAGCGCCCTTGAACGGAGCGAGGCCTATGCCCGATCTGCCTGACCCCATATTGGTCCTTTACAACAGCCCCTCCGGCTCCACCTGTGATGTGGCAACTCTTCGCTTTGCCGAGAGCGAAGTCGGAGTTATGGAAGAAGTACGCGCAGTGTGCGAATCGCTTGAACGGCAGGCAATTCCTGCCCTTACCGTGGGACTGAGAAACATAGAGGAGCTTGCGGGAGCGCTCTTCCGACATTCGGCCAGAATAGCATTCAACCTTATCGAAGGCTTCCCAGAACAGATCATGGACCACGTGCTTGTGCCAGCAGTATGCAGGGCGATGGGAGTTGAAGTCACTGGCTGCGACACGCCATGTCAGGCCCTTGCCCAGGACAAATGGATCACCAAACAAGTACTCGCCGGCGCCGGACTGAGATGCCCACAGGCAACCCTCGTGCGCCCCGGCGAGCCGGTGCCAGATCTCGACGAAGGATTGTGGATCGTCAAGCCGTCCTTAACCGACGGAAGCGAAGGCATTGACGAGGATGCCGTAGTCAAACCGGGCTCCCCTGAGCTTGCGGCAGCGATACGCAGAATACACGACCGCCTTCGCCAGCCGGCTGTCGTCGAGCGTCTGGTAGGCGACATGGAAATAAATGTCTCATTACTCCAAATGGGACAATCCGTAGAACCGCTCCCGCTGGCTGCAATAGACTTTTCAGCGTTCGGCCCAGAACGCCCACGCATTGTCGGCTACAAGGCCAAATGGATTGCCGACTCATTCGAATACATCCATACGCCACGCATCGTGCCCGCGCCCCTCGACGATGCTCTAACTCAGGAAATCCGATGCGCCGCTCTCGTGGCATGGCGAGCTCTAGGCTGCCGCGACTACGCCAGGGTTGATTTCAGGGTCAACTCCAACGACAATACTTTCTACATCCTGGAGGTGAATCCAAACCCCGACATTTCGCCATCCGCAGGTTTTGCAGCAGCTCTTACAGCCGGCGGAATAAGCTTCGACCAGTTCGTTCATGCCATTCTGGACAACGCCGCCGAGCGCCTCCCCCCTTCCGTACCCATCGAGCAGATGGACCGCCGGCTCTTCACGTCACGGAACGATGGCCGGCTCCGCATCCGCTGCATCACAGCCGCCGACAGGGATCACGTGCTCTCGCTCCTCACCCAGCCTGCGTTCTTCAGGCCGGATGAGTTGCGCATTGCCCGAGAAGTCCTGGATGATTCCATACGAGAAACGCCCACAGGCGATTATCAGTCTTTCGTCGTGGAGGATGAAGGCGCTGTGGTCGGTTGGATATGCTTTGGACCGACTCCATGCACGGTAGCAACCTACGACATCTACTGGATCGCGGTGGCTCGGAACAAACAAAGACGAGGAATAGGCCGGGCCATGATGGAATTTGCAGAGGCTCGCATCAGAGACCGCGGGGGAAAGAAAATTGTCATCGAAACCTCAGGTCGAAGCGACTACGCGCCTACACGCGCCTTCTATGCCAGGGTCGGCTACCAGCAAATGGCACTAATTCCTGATTTCTATGCGCCAGGAGATGACAAGATCATTTTCATGAAGGCGCTCTGATTATCCTTGCAATATGCCTGGCCGTCGCGATATCGAAAATGAACTGTGAGTCAGCAAGGACTTTGAAGAGAGACGGCATTGGAGAGAACCTATGTGCAAAGACTGTGGATGCGGAAAAAAAACCGGACCGGCACACTCAGCAAGCAGACCCCACCGTGGAACAACTTCCCACTCACACCCGCCAAAACTCGAACTTGTTCAAATTCAACGCACCGCGCTAGCCGATAACGAAACATACGCGGCGCAAAATCGCCACTTGTTCGAACACAAGCAAACAGTTGCATTGAACATCATTTCCTCCCCCGGCGCCGGAAAGACTACCCTGCTTGAACAAACCCTCAACAAACTACGTGGTAGGGTACGCTGCGCGGTCATTGCCGGCGACGTACAAACCGACCGCGACGCGCGTCGTCTGGAGGGCAGAGGAGCCCATGTGCGGCAAATCGAAACTCGCGGCGCGTGCCACCTTGACGCGAAAAGAGTCGGGAAAGCCCTGCCGTCGGTCCTCAAACAAGGCGTCAAACTGCTCTTCATCGAAAACGTCGGCAACCTTGTTTGCCCCGCGGCCTACGACCTCGGCGAGACCATGAAGATCGTTCTGCTGTCCACCGCCGAAGGCGAAGATAAACCCCTTAAGTATCCGGCCATTTTCTCGGCCGCGTCGGTGGCAGTGATCACCAAAACCGATCTCATCCCCGCACTTGACTGGGACCGAAGCGAGTGCCTTGGAAATCTCCGGAAGGTCCAACCGCGGATCCGAATCTTTGAACTCAGCAGCAAAACATGCCAAGGAATGGACGAATGGATTGACTTCCTGGTCGGCCTTGTAAAGAGCCGTTCGAGTTTCTCCTGAACAAACCATCAATCAGGGCTCCGACAATCACCACTCAGCCCTGCGGCGCGCCACGCTCTTCCCGCCTGACAGGCACACCCAGAAGCCGTTCTATCTCAGCCAGAAGACGCGGCGGCGATATCGGCTTGTCCAGCACTCTGTCAACCGGGAGCCAACTCCTCTCTGGTTCCAACGGCTTCTCAAGGCGCAGCATGTCCCTCATTCCGGTAACCAGAAGAATCTTCACGTCCCTGAGTTCTGGCGCTTCTGAAATACGCCTTGCCACATCAAATCCCTCTGTAAGTGCGGCCATCATCACGTCGAGAATTATCAGATCCGGCCGAAGATCCTTTGCCCTTGCAAGACCCTCTGTGCCGTTTGAAGCAGTATGCACGATGTAGCCGTATGCCTCCAACAAATCCCGGTTAGATTCGACAAACTCGGCATCATCATCAATGATCAGTATGACCTTGGAATCGCTCATGCCAACGGCTGCCGTCTCCAAACGTGTATCCCAATCTGTCACGGATGCCATTTCACCGCAAGAAGAAATCCCTCCACGTGTGGAACACGGGAGGTACATGGTATCCCCTTATAGAATAAGATGGTCGGGTAAGGAAGGGTCAGGAGGTTACACATCAAACTTATAAATGAGTACTGCATCCCCGAAGGACTGGAGAAGGCAACGCACCGTTAACACTGTCCCATGAGGACTTGGCAACCCGACCCGGATCTAGCCCCAGCTGTGGTAAATGAAAATGCGCATCGCCGCCCTGTGCGATGTCGTGACTCACAGGCTGGTCATCGTGTGCAACGCTTCCAGCTTTGGCTCATGATCTCGAGCCCAATGCAGCCCGATAACCGTAGGTTAACGATATGGACTTTCCTGGCTGACGCATTATGTTCTGAGTTTCTGTGTCCCATCTGGAAGGACGCGACTTAATGTGAATGCAAACCGATATAGATGTTTTCAACTTTGGCTTCTTTTGACCGGTACAGCCGTGCTGTCCATCTCCGTGGGAATATCCGAGACCAGCTTCAACAACTATTACAATGACGTCTTCCATCTGGGAGCAGACGCCCGCGGCTTTCTTGAGTTTCCGCGCGAACTTCCGGGGTTCCTCACTGCGCTCATGACCGGCCTGCTTGCCTTTGCTCCCGAAACAGTCCTCGCTGGTCTGTCGGCCACTGCTGTCGGATTCGGCATGCTGGGGATTGCAGCATGGCCGGCAGACTGGGGCTCAATGCTCGCCTTCCTGACACTATGGAGCATCGGAACGCACCTCATCATGCCTGTCCGCTCATCGCTTGCCATGCAGCTCGCCAGCGGCGATGAGCAAGGAAAACGCCTCGGCCAGATACAGGCGGTCGGCATTGCCGCAAGCATCATAGGCTGCCTCATCGTCATAGCCGTAATGTCCGGAAAGGACAGAAACTACAGATTGCTTTACAGCCTTGGAGGAGCCGCCGCCCTTGCAGGATCGCTTTTTCTGTTCGGCATGCGCATGCCCGGAGCCCATCTCGAACGCCCCAAATTCGTTTTCGAAAAAAGGTTCAGCATCTATTACGTCCTCAGCCTGTTCTTCGGCGCGCGCAAACAGATTTTCATCACCTTCGGTCCCTGGGTGCTGGTAAAGATTTTTCATCAACCCCCAACCATATTTGCCAGAATGTGGATCATCGCTTCCCTCCTGGGAATAGCCTTCCAGCCATTGCTCGGCAGAGCCATAGACCGGTTCGGCGAAAGAGCGGTCCTGATGACCGACGCGGCGCTAACCGCCATAGTCTGCCTGGTTTACGGTTTCGCGCATCTCATTTCCGACGCGCGAGCGGCACTGGCAATCCTGAGCGCCTGTCTGGTCGCAGATCAGCTTCTTTTCGGAACCGGCATGGCGCGTGACACTTATGTTGCAAAAATCGCCCGCAGCAAAGAACAGATAAGCCCCACCCTCTCCCTCGGCGTCAGCATAAATCATGCGGTCTCCATGAGCCTGCCGTCGGTCGGCGGACTGGTCTGGGTCAAGTACGGCCATAGCGCAGTGTTCGTCGGCGCAGCGCTGCTGGCGCTCGCGACAATGTTCACAAGCAGCATGATCAGGATCCCACCGCCGGCAGAAAATAATGAATGCGATGCGCGTTCTTGACATAGCGCCCGCCAAAAGGCAAACACAGCAAGAAGGCAGTCAAAACAAAGTGCGGCTACGTAAATATGCTCTTCTACGCTGATCTGCATGTTCACTCGCGGTTCTCACGAGCCACAAGCCGCGGAACCACCCTCGCCGATTTTTCCGAATGGGGCCGACTCAAAGGCCTGACAGTTGTTGGGACCGGCGATTTTACCCATCCCACATGGTTCAGGGAAATCCAGCAGCAGACAGAAGAGGCGGAACAGGGCTTGTTCCGTCTTAAACACGACACCGGGTCTGATGTAGAAGCCCGCCTTCCGGCCGGTCCTTCCAGGGATATCGCAGTGCCGGTGCGGTTCGTTCTCCAGACGGAGATATGCACAATCTACAAAAAAAAAGGCCACACCAGAAAAGTCCACCACGTCGTCCTCATGCCAGGCATTTCAGAAGCAAACCGGTTCAATACCATGCTCGCCCGCGTTGGAAATCTGAATTCCGACGGCCGGCCCATCCTTGGGCTGGATTCCAGAGACCTTCTGGAAATCGCGCTGAATGCCAGCCCTGAGTGCTGCGTTATTCCGGCTCACATCTGGACGCCCTGGTTCTCCGCGCTGGGATCAAAGTCCGGGTTCGACAGCATTGCAGAATGTTACGCCGACCTCGCCCACCATGTGTTTGCCGTCGAAACCGGCCTGTCGTCCGATCCTGCAATGAACTGGCGCGTATCGAGTCTCGATGCCTACAGGCTTGTCTCATGTTCCGACGCTCACTCCCCAGCCCGCCTCGCAAGGGAAGCGACTATTTTTGATTGCGAACTGTCGTACGGCGCCATTCGCCAGGCTCTCCAAACCGGAACCGGCTATGCTGGAACGGTGGAGTTCTTCCCTGAGGAAGGCAAATACCACCTGGACGGCCACAGAAAATGCGGCGTCCGTTTCCTTCCTGAGGAAACAAGAGACCACGGCGGAAGATGTCCTCTGTGCGGCGGGCAACTCACCGTGGGAGTAATGAGCAGGGTGGAGGACCTGGCGGACCGGCCTCCTGGCTCCCGGCCGGCGTCGGCCGGCATAGTACACTCCATCATCCCTCTTGAAGAGATTCTGTCAGAGATACTCGGCGTGGGCGCAGGGTCAGCAAAGGTCGAAAACAGCCGGAGGGAGATCATCGAACGATTCGGACCGGAACTGATGGTGCTCATTTCCTCTGACACAGAAGCATTCGAACGCGCGGGTCTTGGCCTGCTCACTGAGGCCATAAAACGAATGAGGGCCGGAAAAGTCATTCGAGAGCCGGGCTATGATGGCGAGTACGGCATTATAAGGTTGTTCAAGCCTGGAGAGCTCGCTGATATGGCCGGCTCAGCTTGCCTCTTCAACTTGCCTGTCTGCGAGGACAAAAATTCATCAGCAGCCGAAACGGCAAAGCCCGTGCTGCGCGACACTCCCTTCCACCCTGTCGAACGACCATCATCGGATGAGCGCGTTGACTCTTTGCCAGAAACAGGCCGCACTATCCACGCCGGCCTCTTCTCGGCGCTGGAAGGTCTTGACCCTCAACAGCGAGCGGCAGCGGAAATAGTGGACGGACCAGTTCTGGTGATTGCGGGACCGGGTACCGGAAAGACGCGAGTATTGACCCACCGTATCGCCTGTCTTGTGGCCGAAAAGAACGTCAAAACCGAGTCGGTGCTTGCTCTGACATTCACCAATCGCGCTGCCGATGAGATGAAAAAAAGGCTCGAAAGCCTTATTGGTTCCGCTGCTTCCCGCGTCTTCATCGGCACTTTTCACTCCCTTGCGTACCATCTGCTTCGCGAGTTCGGCGGCAATGTCTCTCTGCCTGACAACTGGCATATTGCGAATGACGCAGAGGCAGATAAAGCGCTTCAACTGGCAGCAGGAGGCAAGCGACACGCGGCCGCCATCTTGAAGAAATACGCAGCAGCGGCAGGAACGTCGTCCTGCGACAGGTTGTCTGAAGAATGCCGGGCGGCTTTCGAGAGACGCCGAAAAATTCTGCTCGGGCAGAATCTGATTGCGATTGATGACTTGATTCCTCTGGCCG
>CALETX010000431.1 GCA_937920455.1 uncultured bacterium | reverse complement strand
GCGCGTGCTCTGCAAGCAGGCGGTTGAAGCGGAGCTGGTCGTCAGCGGTCAGCGGGAATCCGCTCTGGTTGCAGTAGGCGTCCACATTATCAGGTTCAACGCCGTCGCAGCCCTTCTGGACAGCCATGTCAAGCCGCGCGTCAATGAGCGGCATAAGGATGTCGAGCCTCCGTATGTCAAGCCAGCGCTCGTCAGGCCAGCCCTCAAGCACCGCGCCCTTCACGCTTTCAGGGAACTGCGCGGCATCCGGTCGCCAGTGCTCCCAGCTTCCGGCTGAGAAATAGCAGATGACGATACGGCCGTCGTCGTGCAGCTTTTGTATCAAGGCAGCCGTGTTCTCAAACAGGTCAATGTCGTACATGGCGACATCACATGACGTATCAACCGTGCCTGAAAGCTGCCACTGCCAGCTTGTGCCGGGTGAAGGCTGCCAGATGGAAGACGGCGGCTGTGTGCCATTATCATCAGGCGCGCACGCTTCGGCAATGCCGTCGCAGTCATTGTCCTTCCCGTCGCCGCAGATCTCCCGGGCAGCAGGGTTGACCGCGGGGTCCGCGTCATCGCAGTCCGGCGTGGAGCCGGCAAGCTCAGACATCAGATAATAGTCATCACCCGGCCTGAAGAGCGAGCATGTCTTCCCATCAACTGCATAGCCGTCAGCGTCGGCATCCTGGTGCCAGGCGCGCTGCAGTCCCGGGCAGGTTTCATTATCAGCAGGGTCATTGCAGCCCGCTGCCGCAAGGAAAGTGCAGCAGGCAGGCAGGAGAAGAACCGCACTGCGTGCGCATCTGCAAAAAAGGCTTTTAAGACAATGCATCCTATGGTTTCGCCTTGTACGGTCCATTTTCAAACTCCCCGAGTTTCCGTTCCCAGATTTTCGGATCTTCGTTGCCGGGCAGCATCATCGGCACGTTCATGGGGGTTGCCTTGAGGTCTATGCTTGCTTCAACGCCGGTTTTCGAGCGAAACATGAGCGATGCCTCGGCGTTCAATGGCCCGGCACTCACACCCAGACCGAATCCGAATCCCGCGTGGCCGGTGTCGAGGTTGTATTCGAGTTTCAGCGAGGCAAGCTCGCCGATTGAAAGCTGCATGGTGCCGTCCGGGTTCCACTGAAAATTGCCGACCAGAAAATAGAACGTCCAGGATTTGCACATGAACGGCATGAACTGGCAGGAGATGCTTTCCTCCTCCACATGCGGCAGGTCGCCGACCGGCGCGTCGCCGCATCCTTCGGCCATGGCGGCGTTGAACTGCTGCTCGACGTTGACGCGCGACTGGTTTGCCTGCTTGCGCAGTGAAAGGATGATTGATGAGTGCTCAAGAAAGAGTTTGCTGTGGACTTCCCCGTACAATATGTCTTTTTCATTTTTTGACAACACGGCCTGCTGCACGGCACGGTCTGCCTCAAACGTCAGTTCAGCAAGCACGGCAAAGCACTGGTTCTCCATGCTTGAGATGATCGGCAGCATTGAGGCGTAAAATGTCTGGAACGCAGCGTAGGCATTTTGGCCTCCGGGGATATAGCAGTTGACGCAGATCGCGTATGAGTCGCCGCCGGTCATGGTGACGCGCATGGGGCAGTCGCTGAACATCTCCTGAATGATCGGAGCGTACGCGATGCCGAACGCGGTCATGACCGCGTCAACCTCCGGCAGAAGCTCATCGTAGATGCGATCGCCTTCCTTGTGCATCCGCGCGCTCAGCTCTTTGATTTTCTCCCGCACTTTTTCTCCGGCAGGGGACAGTTTCGGCTCCGTGGGAACAATCGGCGGCAGGGGGAAATCGCCGACGCCGTCAAGCGCGACCTGTATGGCCTGCGCCTGTTCGGTATAGCCTGCGTCATTGTAATAATCGCGCAGCCGCTCGAGGTATGCGGGCTGATCAGGACGCAGCGATACCGCGTACTGTGCCTCCAGAATCGCCTGTTCATGGTCGCCGAGACGGTTATATGAGAAAGCAAGATTGTTGCGCGTGCTGATGTTTGCCGGATCAAGCGAGCGCGCGTAGAGAAGCACGGTCATGGCATCCTCATACTCGCCGCGCGCGTTCAGGTGAAAGGCGACATTCCCAAGGTGCTCGGGCTCATCAGGCTGCAGAAGCGCAGCCTCAAGGAAACACCAGAACCCGAGATCAAAAAGACCGGACTGCCCCTGTCCCACTGCTCCAAAAAGGGTATACCCGATGCCGCGCGCAGCATACGCCCAGTCGCGGCGGTTGATGTCCGGCTGCATGAGGGTGGTATCAGTGCCTGAGGTTTTTACCGCAACCGGCTTGGTGCCGTCGGCCGCGTTAAGGGGAAAACCCGCGGCATAGGCGTCAACCTCGTCGCGGTACTGTTGCGAAACCGAGGGCTCGATGCGGTCGCGCCAGTCAGTGAGGATTGCGACAACCTCCTCACGGGTCACCGAATCAGCGGTGTCATTGTCGGTGAAGGGATTGTCGCAGCCCGTGGAGGTGTGGAGCACAAGAATCAAAAAAAGAGCGCTGAAAAAGGGAATTGGTTGTGTCTTCATGAATTGCCTCCTTCTATTTCCGGTAGCAGACGTAAATATCTGCCTCGCTGACCCTTCCGGCCTGCTCGTCCCAGCGGTGATGGACAAAGTAGAGATTGCCCTCGCGGTCAAGCGTCGGCTCTCCGGCAAATGAGACAAGAATCTTTTCAGGTGGTTGCCATGTGTCTTTGTCCTTCAGGGAGCGGTAGATTTCCGGGCAGCCGCTGCCGTACCGCGTGAACCAGAGTTCGCCCCCGTCCTCGCTGACAAACGGCCAGCCGTCGGTAAGCTCCGTATTGATCATGTCAAGATGTTCGGGCTGCTGCCACTCGTTGTCAAAAAACCGGGTCACCCAGATATCCTTTCCGCCAAGGCCGCCGCTGCGCGATGAATCAAAATAAATTTCGCCGCCGTCAGCGGTTACATGCAGCTCGCCGATTTCATACTCGCGGTTTAATTTTTCGCCCGCGTTTGTCCAGTCCGACCACCTGCCGTTGCGAAGCCCGGCAGTCCACATGTCAACGCCGCGGTAGTTGCCGGCGCGCGCTGAGCAGAACCACAGCGTGGTGTGATGCATGGTCGGCGCGCCGTCAAGTGCCTGCTCGCCGAAGTAGCTGAGATAGATGCGCTCGGGTTCGGTCCATGCGCCGTTTGTCTTGCGCGTCCAGTAGATGCCTGACATGGGATCCTCTGCCTGTTCATAAACGGTTTTGCTCTGGTCGCCGTTGAACCAGAAGAAGAACGTGTTGCCGTCAGGTGTCATGAACGGCGAATCCTCAGCGCCGGCAGTATTGACCGGCCCGGGCATCGGTACAGGGTCTTCCCAGATGTCCTTCAGACAGGGAAGATCGGGGTTGAGCAGGGGAGGGTGAGGATCGTTCTCAGGGGTCATTTTGACCGTGCCCGCGGGGATGCTTTCAGCGCGCGTGAAGTTGTAAATTTCAACGACTGCCTCGGCCTGCGCGCTTGCGCCGGCTGCATCACGCGCGACAGCGTAGAGGGTGTGCCGGCCATTGGCGACCGCGGTTGTATGCCAGACGGCGGTAAAGAAGCCATCGGATGAGGCCGCGACCGGTTCGATGCGGCTGCTGTTGTCTATCGCGTCATGGTAGAAGGAAACGGTTATGTCTCCTGATCCGCCGGTTGCGGCAGCCTCGCACTTGAGAATGCCGTATACGGCAGAGCTCTGATCAGGCGGAATGATCGCGATTTCGAGCCGCCGGTTGCAGGACGCGCCGGCGAGCACAAGCGCAGGCATCGCGACGCACAAAAAAATCTTACTCATCGGCCATTGCCCTCGATCCTGTCCCATCCTTCCGGCAACCTGACTTCATACGCATCAGAGGGCAAATGGGGACGTTGGATATGATGCGCTTGATCAAAACAGGTGACTGCCCTTCAGGTACCCCATATAAAAACATCGCTGCACCTTATCGCTTTTTCCGAGCCATGTGCACAGCTCCAGCTTCCCCCTTACCTCATCCCCCTCACCCCAACCCTCTTCCACTGCGGGGCGAGGGAGCACTCCAAAAGCCGAATTCCAAAATTCAAAATTGGATGACTGTTCACCGTTCACGCTTCAATTTTCCCGAGCCCCGTGCCCAGAACCCTGAGACATACATTCCTTGCTCCGCATGTTCTGTTTTCTGACTTCTGTCTTCTATTTGTTATCATATTCAAACGCGCCGATGTCATATCCCTGCCCCCGCGGCCGGGCGATGCCGTCAAAGTCGGTTGCGGGCGCGTTTGCCGCTGAACCTTTGTCTATTGCCGGGGAGCCTGCCTGCAGGTGAAAGTCAGCGCCTGCTGCGTTGACAAACAGCGGATCGCCTTCAACATAATCGTCACCCCGTGTTTCGTCCCAGTAATTTCTGAAACCGTCAATAAGGTTATGGTCTATGACAAGCCCTTGAATCTGTACCTCAACCTGTATCTGGTAAAAAATGTTCTGACTGCAAATGTTGTTTCTTATAAAAACCTGCGATGCATCAGGATTTTCAATTGAAATACCGCCTCCCCATGTTGCGGTACCATTACCGTAAAAGGTATTGTTGAAAATATAGATGTTTTTCATGGGGTGTTTGGATTTTGCCTCGCCGTTGCTGCTGACTGAGATACCGTTCACGCCATTATGGTAGGCGATATTGTTATATATGCGGATGTTTTCAAGAAGACCGCCTGACTCTGCTGCAACGGTAAAGCCGTCGGCATTTTTTATGTCATGGACCACATTGGCATAGACATCAATGTCATGGGTCTTTTTATCCCAGGAATCAACGTAGATGCCCAGCCTGTTGTTCAGGTTGTAGACGTGGTTGTGATGGATTGATCCGTTATACGACCCGTCCTTCGCGTCAATGCCTTCGCCGCCGTTGGTACCGGGGCCGTTATCATGCACCGTGTTGTTTTTAATTTCAAAATCAGACGTACCGGACACCGAGATGCACTCCTGCTGGCCGTTATTGCAGGCACGCTCGACCACATTGCCGGTGATAAGAATGTGGCTGCAGTGCCACACACCGATGCCTGATGAGACGGTATTAGAGGTATGGTTGTTTTCAATCGTAATGTGGTCTGATTCGCGAATCAGTATGCCGGCACTGTTTTCATGGGGGCCTGCATTGATAATACGGAGCCCTGAGATTCGCAGGTAGCTCTTGTGAAACACAAAAAACAGACCATCAAGGTCATCTGCGGATAATGCTGTGCCGTTGCCGTCTATCGTCACCGTATCGCCGGGATAGGCTTCATAGATGATTTCCTTGCCGGCAGCTCCTGAACGTGCGGGGGCTACTTTTCCCTTGTAGGTGCCTGCCTTGATATAGACGCGCTCTCCCGCATTGAGCGTGTCGGCAGCCTTTTGTATGGTTTTCCAGGGCGCGGTTTCAGTACCCGGATTTGAATCATTGCCGTCAGGCGCGACGTAGTACGTGGCGCGTATCGTGGTCGGGATGGTCGTGGTGGAAGAGGGTACGGTTGTGGTTGTGGAGGACGGTTCGCCCACGGTTATCATGACGGTCGCGAAATCATTGCCGCCGTCGGAATCAGTGGCCGTAACCGTGATGGTGTGCGCGCCAGGGCTGAGGGTGCTGCTGGTAAAAGCAGCACCGATCCCTATCCGGCCGTCAATGCTTGATTCCCAGACAATCGAGTCGCCTGACAGCGTGCCGTCTTCAACGTCGCGGGCAGTGCAGGAAAACTTTATTTCTTCGCCGACATCAAATACCGCATCATCGGGGGGAGATGTGATACGGACAACAGGGTCACAGCCGGCAAGCACGAGCGTGATGAAGAGAGAAAAAAGGATTTTTTTCATGGCGAGGGTCTCCGTGGAGAGGATGTATTAAAAATTATACCAGAAAAATGTAGGAGGAGTCAAGGATGGTCTTTTATATTCAACATGCGGCATGCGAGGCATGGAACAAGAAATACCTAATCAAAGATATTTAAAATTTCCCTATAGAAGCGCAATTTATGCGCGAGGCTTTCGTCTGAGCGGCTAATTGGGGACAGCCACTAATTAATATTGATAAGCCAGGCATAAGACGATACCCTTCGGCCCACTATGGGCAGGCATAGCCCGAATTGTTGTACCAAATACCCTCTCATCATATTG
>CALETX010000430.1 GCA_937920455.1 uncultured bacterium | reverse complement strand
CTCATTGCGGCTGGGGTCAAGCCTAGTGAGACGGTCGTTTCGGCTGATGCGGGACAGCCTTCAATGTTTCAGAATACCGACTCTGTTTCTCTTGCAATCTGGGAAACAGCCGGTACGGTTGATATGGTAATGAGACTTGGCGTTGATCCTTCAGAAAATGCCGGTCAGGTTGAACAGATTATACGTGGAATGATAGCATTTGCGCTGCTATCGAAAGACCAGAATCCAGGGCTGGCAGCTCTTGCACAGAACTGCGTAGTTGAAAGCGATGGCGCTGTTGTGTCAGTGAAACTGACGCATTCTGCCAGAGCTCTTGGAGAAATTATCAAGGCAGCTCGGCAGAAGAAGTCGGGTGAGAATGCCGGACACTCGGGAAAACCAGCGGACGCCGCTCCAGCTCAACCATGAGCCGGACAGGAGGGTAAAGGAACTGGCTCAGAGAGCTGTTGCCGGTGATGATGAGTCATTTGGCGAGCTGGCCCGCCGGCATTCGGCTTCTTTGCGCCGGTTTCTTTTGAACCGAGGAGTGAACGACGCTGTTGCGGACGATCTGGTTCAGGAAACCCTTATTAGAGCTCACACGCACATTGCCCACTACGACGCTCGGTATGCATTTTCCACATGGCTTTATTCAATAGCAATAAGGCTGGCGGCCAGTTTGCATCGAAAGACGGAAAGGGAAAAGGAAGCGGCTGCGGAATATTTCTTGGAACATACAGATGTGTCGAGCGGCAATGACAGCAGCCTGTTTCTCGAAGAGGCTGCCCAGAGCATATGGGAGACCGCGCGAAAAGTGCTGAGCGCGGATCAGTTTAAAGTCCTTAGACTGCGTTATATTGAGAACATGACAACGCGCGAGATCGCGAGTGCGCTTGGAATGTCGCATGTGAGCGTACGGGTTTCTTTGCACAGAGCCAGATCAGCCCTTGCAAACTGTCTGGCTGGCAGAGCGGAGAGGAGGCGTGAATTATGATTTGTCACATTGCCAGATGGTGTCTCTCTGCGGAAATTGACGAGGGCGCGCGCATGCCAAAGATAATCAGATCGCATTTTCGCCGCTGCGATGCATGCGCCGAGTATGCAAGGCTGGTGGGGGCCGTTGAAATTTTGCTCAGGGAAGGGGGCCGGTTTTGCGAACGGACGCCGCCCATTTCAGAGCGGCATGTTTCATCGCCATCACGCGCCCTTGCATGGGCCTGCATGGCGGCGATCGCTGTCTGCGCCGCAGGAGCCGCTATATATATGCTTTTGACAGGCACTCGTGACGTTGCGGCACCGGCGCAACCGACCACCGTTGTTGAGCTGCAGAATGTTGGGCATGAGCCGACCGCCGATGGATTTGAAAGTTTGACTGCCTCCGTCCTTGAACTTGTAAGCGGACAGCAATTGGGTCGGGAAATGTGGTTGTTGATCGAGAGTGCTCGTGCCATGGCGGAGAACATGATAGCGGCGGTGAATGTTCTTCCCGATTGATGTATCGAAGGCCATTTTGGATGGAACAGCCATTGCTGCTGCCGCCTATCAGAAAAGCGGTGGCGATCCGGTCAGGACGAAAGGCACGCTGCAATGCTTTTCGATAATCCGGCGATAAAGGCTGCGGGACTGAAACGTTCCGCATTTGCCCTGATCAATTCCGCATTCCAATCAATCTCGGCGGCTTTTCGCACGGCGTCCAGCAAGTTGCGTGGCGTCTGTTCGCGGAACAATACGCCCGTGACGCCGTCCGTTACCGTTTCCAGAATTCCGCCTTGACCATAGGCTATGACAGGCTTTCCACAAGCCTGGGCTTCAAGCGGCACAATCCCAAAATCCTCCTCGCCAGGAAACAGAAGGAAGCGGCAGGACCGGTACAACTGCAGGAGCTCCTGGTCCTCGCGCCATCCAAGAAACTGGATATTGTGACCGGCAATCGCTCGCAGCCGTGGGTATTCGCTGCCCGCTCCGACAACTTTCAGCGGCCACCCTGTCTGAGCGTAGGCGGACACGGCGAGGTCAATTCTCTTGTACGGAACAAGAGCCGAGACGATAAGATCAAAAGACCCTGCATCTGATTCTTTAGGACCGGGGGTCCACTTATCAAGGTTGACAAAGGGGCATACAACGTCCGCCTCGCGTTTGTAAAATCTCTTTATACGTTCGCGCACATGCTGACTGACCGCCACGAACCTATCCACGTGCCTGTTGGAGCGCACATCCCATTTTCTGAGAAGAGGCAACAGTGCCCAAGCCAACAGCTTGCGGGCAGGATGTTTACCGAAGTATTCGTCATAAAAAAGCCAGGCATACCGCATTGGCGTGAAGCAGTAACAGAGATGTTTGGCCGCGCGTGGAGTTCTGATGCCTTTTGCCACGCAATGGCTGGTGCTGATGATCAGATCTGCCGGCGGCGGATCGAGCAAGGAAACCGCAGATGGAAACAGGGGGAGGAACCAGCGATAGTGGCGGCAGATGCCTGGAATGCCTTGGAGCCATGATGTCCATATGGGATGAGCATTTATGGCTGGGGAGACGGCCTTTGGGTTGTGAAACAACGTAAATATCGGAGCGCCCGGAAATACCGAGGCTATCAGCTCCAGGACTCGTTCTCCGCCACGCATGCCGGTAAGCCAGTCATGGCACAACACGACGCGCAGATTTTTCCATTCATTCGAAAAATCAGTCATTCCATTAGTTCCTCATAAACGGCCAACAATTTGCGGGCAGTATTTTCCCACGTAAAGAGCGAAGCGCGTTTGATGCCGGCACGCGAAAGGCGCATGTAGAGGGTGGGATTGACGAGAACGTCTGCGACTTGTTTGGCAAAGGCAGCCTCATCGGAGGGGTCTTCAAGGATGGCGGCATCCCCAGCGACTTCTGGCAAAGAAGAAATGTTGCTGCATACGACTGGAAGCCCGCAAGCCATGGCTTCGAGAATTTGAAGGCCAAACCCCTCATAGAGAGAAGGATGGATAAGGACGCTGGCCTGTTTGTACATATCAAGCAGTTTGTCGTCCGGAAGATAACCCGTCCACATAATGTCGTTTGCGATGCCTAATCGGGCGGCGGTTGTGCGGGCTTCCTGGAAACGGGGGTCCTCAGGGCCGGCGATAATAAGTTTTACCGGCAACCGGCTCATTTGTTTTAGACGGTGCAGTATTCGCACGGCGCCCTCGACATTCTTGTAGGGATCCGATCTGCCAACGTACAGAATTGCAATAGGCCTGTCTGTTTGTCCGCCAGTGGGGGGTGTTTTGCTTGCGGCGACGCGTCGGGTGGCCGCGTTCAGGAAGCGGTTGGAGACTCCACAGTGAATTACCCGGATCTTTGATGGATCCGTGCTGGGATAGAAGCGAAGTATGTCTCGCCGCGATGCCTCGCTGTCTGTCACGATAACGTCGGCTAACGTGATTATACGTCCCACCACAAGGCGATAGATGAAAAGCAGGCGGCCCTTCTTTGATCTCCTCAGCAGATGCGGAACAGCAAGCGGTACCAGGTCATGAACGGTCACAACACAACGGGGTCGTCCATGTCTGCCTCTGAACGCCGCAAATGGTATCATCACATTGGTTGAGTGATAGATGGCGGGATGTTGCCTGCCAATGACGCGTGGCATCATGATCTGGCTTTTCACGGAGTACACGCCGTATGGGACGGTGATGATTCCAACGTTTGTGGATTTATCGAGACCACACTCGGCTCTTTCACGGGCCGCTATATATGGATTGTTGAAAAAAAGAACAAAATTGTGATCGGAAGCGATTCTTGCAAACTGCCTGATGATTTCCCTGGTATACGTGCCGATTCCGGTTATCCGTTCGAAAATCCATCTAGCATCTATGGCTATTTTCATCTCGCGAGATTCCTGTAAACCTGCCACGTGAGCCTGGCTGTCTCAGCCCATGTGAACTTTCGGGAATACTCCAGGCCTTTCTCAATAGCGACGCGTCGTCGCGAGGTGTCATACAGTAGTGTCCGTATGGCAACGATCCAAGCATCAACGTCGTAGTTTTCTATAATAACTGCCGCTGGGCCGGCTATCTCCCTGAGTGCGCCCCCCGATGATGAGACGACCGGCGTTCCACATGCCATGGCCTCCAAGGGAGGAAGTCCAAAGCCTTCGTACAGGGAAGCTGTAAGAAAAATTATCGCACTTGAATAAAGGGATGGAAGATCTTCGTCGGCAACATACTTGAGCCACAAAATGGAATCTCTTCTCCGTGATTGCCGTATGCGGGTCAGTATTGGATCGAAATTCCACCCAGGCATTCCTGCAAGGACAAGCATACCGTCAAAATCAGAAAGTGCCTCAAAGAGTGAAATCAGAAACGGTATGTTTTTTCTAGGTTCGATTGTTCCAACGGTCAAAAGATAGGGACGTGTGATTCCGAGCCTTTCCAAAACGGGTCTTGTTTGGTCTGAGGGCAGCGGCGCAAATGCTTTGTCCACTCCCAGAGGGATTGCATGCGTTCGGGCTGGATCTGCGCCCAGAAGCGAAACTATTTCGTCCGCGCTGAATGTAGAGTCTGTGATGATGGCGTCAGCTCTCCTAACAGTGGAACGTATATGTTTGGAGAGATGAGAAAGATTGGCCTTTTCCGCGCATTCAGGGTGGCGCATGAAACTCGCGTCGTGAATTGTGACGACAGCGCGACCCCTGCGCAGAGGCGGGATGGTGAAATTTGGGAAGTGGTAAACATCCGCATAGCCGGCCAGTTGGTTAAAAGGCGGCCATTTCAGAACACGCCATGATGCCTGCATAATCCGCCCGGGCACAAGGCTGAAGCGTCTGACCTGCTGCAGAATTTCCGGTATATCCGCCCTCCATGCCATATTGCTAAAGTCGAAACAGAAGAAGGATATGTCGTCGTCTCCTCTGAGGCAGAGAAGCTTCTTAGCAAGCTCTCTGGTGTAACGCCCAACTCCTGCGCGCTGTGCTATTGCTGGCTGTATGTCGAGGCAAACCTTCACGAGCATTGAAGACTAGGAATATATGCTTAGGAATGAAAGATCAAAAGCGAATGCGGCCCAGCAGAGGGTTGGGCCAGGTAGCCGATTATCCCCTACAACGCTTTTGTGTCAGGACATCAACCTTGACGATTGATGCTTTTTGGCTAACAATCCGGCCTGCAATGACACAGCAACTGAAACCAAGGCTGAAAAGAGCGCGCAGAAAGCGCTGGATCAAGAGAAAAAAGGAAGCGGCAAAGGCACGGAAGGTGGCGGCTAAGAAGAAGGTACCCGTTGTTCAACAGCAACCGGAGCAATCGGGCCAGCCGCCTCAGAACGTGTCCCAGTGAGGGCCGATGGCGCGATGGCCGAGCGGTTAGGCACGGGTCTGCAAAACCTGGTACACCGGTTCAACTCCGGTTCGCGCCTCCAACATGTTGCCGCATGAAATCTCTTCGAAGGGCTTGCCCAGTGAGCCTTCGGCAGTGCGCTGAAGAGCCCGCCTTAACTGGTATGCGGCCTTCCCGGTGCAGGAGGCGCGCACCCCGCTGCGAAGAGGCTGGCTTTCGAAAAGTCCTTTTCAGTAAGAGAAAGTAGTTGTCCTGATCCATGGAATCCTGGCGCCGGCCCTCGGATCTCGATAATGGCCGAAGTTTCTCTTGGCGGAAAATCGTCCCTCGTCGCCCGCGTAGTCAAGGAGTAAGCCGGCCAAGTGTTCTCGGAAAGGGAATCGTCTCCCGCACATGGCGGCGACCCGTGAGCCATAATATAAGACGCTCGATGCCGAGGCCGAATCCGGCATGAGGGACCGTCCCGTATTTTCTTAAATCCACGTACCAAGAATAATCTTCTGCCTTGAGGCCCTTCTCACGCATTCGTTCCAGCAGAAGGATTGGGTCCTCCTCACGCTGACTTCCGCCGATGATTTCGCCGTA
>CALETX010000429.1 GCA_937920455.1 uncultured bacterium | reverse complement strand
TGCGTTGACAGACATGTAATCGCATCTGGCGGTTTTACTCCGGTGATGTTATTTGATATGAAGCTGTCGGAAAGGAACAGCGACTCATGATAGACCACAAGGCGCCCCGTCCGTCTGAGATGGACGTGCTGTTTAAGGTCTTCTCAGCAATGACTCATCGACAGGATTTGCATGAACTCATGAATGAAATATTGCGCGTGCTTGAGGCCGATTTCGGCATGTTCCGCACAACGCTCACCCTTCGCTCACCGGACCCGTACGAGTTTGTCATTGAAGCATCGCGCGGCCTGGCCGAGGGAGAGAAACGCCTGGGAAGATATAAAATCGGAGAAGGAATCACAGGTGAAGTCGCTCGCACAAAACGCCCAATCCTGACACCTGACATCAGCAAGCATCCCCGCTTCCTGAACAGGACCAGAGCGCGCCGCGGATCTACACTCGCGTTCATATGCGTGCCCATCATACACTGCAACCGTGCAATAGGAGCCTTGAGCGCGGATCGCCCCGCAGCCGACGGTTCATCATTGGAGCGGGATATGAACTTTCCTGTGCTGCTTTCCAATATCATAGCCGAAGCGGTCGCGCGGTTTCGCGAGCAAGTCGAGGAGAGAGAGTCGCTAGTAGCGGAAAACAAGCGCCTGCGTTCGGAGCTGGATGAGCGATATAAACCCGCAAACATTATCGGCAATTCCTTTGCAATAATGAGGGTCGTATATGAACAGATCCTTCAAGTAGCTGACACCAGTGCTACCGTGCTGATACGGGGAGAAACCGGCACAGGGAAGGAACTCGTAGCACGGGCCATACATTCCGCAAGCCCAGGGCGGTCCGGTCCGTTTGTCGCCGTCAACCGCGCCGCTATTCCAGAACATCTTGTTGAAAGCGAGCTTTTCGGTCACGAGAAAGGCGCGTTTACAGGAGCTTACAAACAGAAAGCTGGGAAGTTTGAAATTGCTTCATGGGGGCATCATCCTTTTGAATGAGATTGGAGACATTTCTCCGGCCGTCCAGGTAAAACTGCTCAGCGTCGTGCAGGAAAAAATGTTTGAGCGTATCGGCAGCTCACGGCCCTTTAGGGCAGACGTGCGCATTATCGCAGCCACAAGCCGGAATCTGGAACAACTGATGAATGAAGGGGGATTTAGGGAAGACCTGTTCTACCGTTTGAATGTGTTTCCTATACACATTCCTCCTTTGAGAGAAAGGCGGTCAGACATACTCGTCCTTGCGGATCATTTTCTGCAAAAATACTGCCGAATATACAGGCGACCCGTCAAAAGAATCTCGACTGAAGCAATCAATATGCTAATTGCCTGCCATTGGCCTGGCAATGTGAGAGAGTTGGAAAACCTCATCAAAAGACTGGTCCTGCGCTGCTCAGATGGCGTGATTCACGGATACGCTCTGGCACCGTCGCTCCAAACAGACGAACAGACCAGCACGTCAACCGTTCCTTCAGAAGGCGCAAGCCTTCACTCCATGGTCAGTTCCTCCGAACGGGAAATCATCATAGACGCCCTAAAACAACACAACGGCAATGTCGCTGCCGCCGCGAGATTCCTTCAAACAACACCAAGGATACTGGGACACAAAATTAAAAAGCTTGGCATTGATCCAGAATGTTACCCGGATATAACCGCCCTCCGATAGAGATGACCACGAACGACCAGCCACCGGCGCGCAGTCTTGCCTTCCTGAGTGCAATCCTGTTTATTTCCATTCTTTTCATCACCCTGCGGCAAAACGGGATCGGACATCTTTTGGTATGGGATGAGGCCATGCAGCTGAATACGATCCGATCCCTCATCGCGGGAGAACAGGATTACTTTTCTGGCTGGTTCTGGCGTCATCCTCCACTCCTGTCCTTGTTAATGATGCTCATGCAACCACAATCGAACGGGTTTGCGGAACGAACCCAATGTCTGATACTCGCCATCTCGCTGGCCAATCTCGCCATCCTTGGCCAAATGTCGCGGCGGAGTCATGGAGAGCAGGCTGCGGTCCTGTCATGCCTGTGTCTGGCCACGATGCCCGGCGCAGTTTTTTTTGACGTCTGGATCAAGGCAGATTCTGCAGTGGCGATGTTCGGGCTCCTGGCCATCACAGCCGCGTCAACTAGTCGGCCGTTGGTGTGTGGGATCTCTCTCGCAGTGGGGTTTCTCTTCAAGGAAACAATTGTCTTTTATGCTCCAGCATGTCTTGTAATCGCATTGCATCAGCACGGGAGTCTGAGAGTAGCCTCGCGAAGAGCAGCCGGGATTGCTCTTCCGGTTGCTGCTGCGGCATTTGCCTGGTACGCATTTGTTGTTATCCACCGCAGCGACACGCGATACCTCGGTCTGGGCCATCTGAAGTTTGCCATCTCTCCCAATAGCGGATGGGGCGCGCCATGGCATTATTATCTTACACAACTGAGGCTTCTTCTGGACCTTCCGGGCATCATTCTTCTTGCCGTTGGATTGCTTGACTTGTGCGCCATGGCACGAAATCAGCAGAACAATGCATCCTCCGCTCTGCCGCATTCCATCTGGCCTGTTCTTGTGCTAGCGCCGTCTCTTATATTTCTCAGCTTGCTGCCGAACAAGGTGCCATGGATTGTGATATCGTTGCTTCCTCCCATCGCAATGCTTCAGGGTGCCGGAGCCTGGGCGCTGCTCAGGACGATCAAGACTGTTGTGCGCCTCTGGGCGCCGCCGCGCATGGCCAATCTGGCAGGCTCTGCGGCTTTAGCGGCTGCATTCCTTGGAATTGTGGGAGTTCTTCTGCCGCCCGCCATCGCAGCCACCGACCATGAATCTTTCCTTAGGCGAATCGCGCCAGGACAATGGGTTGGATCTCTACTTTCGCGAAACAACGCGCGCGCCGTCAGCGCGGTGGTAAACGATACTGACCGCCTCCTCCTCACTTCCTTTCACTACTGGCAAGGCATAGGACCGGCTGAACCATGCGCAATCTTCACTTACTATATGACCAAGAAACCGCTGGTCCTTATCGAAGATCACAATGCGCCGTTCGACAGGCTTGCTGAAAAAGTTGTGAGATACCGCATTGACTGGGCACTCCTTTCACCAGACCCTGGAGAGAAAGAGTATGAATTGTTCGACGGTTTCGTGCATGAACTAGGATGCACCTATTTCAGGCTGCACAACGCATTCCTTTTCCAAGTGCCGGACCAAAACGCCGGAACGGGAACTTCACGCTTTGAGTATCATAGCCCGGAACTCCTCAAATAGCGAAAATGCGTCATGAGGTCCTGGCGCCGCCTCTGGATGATATTGCACCGAAAACATCGGTTCGCGCTTGTGCCTCAGACCCTCTACTGTCTGATCGTTGAGGTTTATGTGAGTGATCTCAACCGGCCTGCCTCTCAGGCTGGTATTATCCACTGCGAAATTGTGATTCTGAGACGTAATTCGGACTTCGCCGGAGCGCAGATCCTGTACCGGATGATTACATCCGTGGTGTCCGAATTTGAGACGATACGTTCGGCCACCAAGAGCAATGCCGAAGATCTGGTGTCCCAGACAAATCCCCATCAACGGAACCTTACCCAAAAGTTGGCGAGCAGCCTCGATCGCATAGTCTAACGCAGAAGGATCGGCCGGACCGTTAGAAAAGACTATGCCATCGGCTTTCATGGCAAGCACGGAATCAGGAGGAGTCTTGGCTGGAACAACCGTCACGTCCATGCCACAGCGTCGCAGGGATCTGAGGATGTTCCACTTCACCCCATAATCATATACAATCACTTTAACGTCGGCGGCCGGGAGATCAGACGCGATCCCCCAGGA
>CALETX010000428.1 GCA_937920455.1 uncultured bacterium | reverse complement strand
CCGGCGGCTCATGACGGGTTGTCTCTGATGTGCGAGAGGATATCCACAGCAAGTTTGAGCGCCCTAAATCCGTGAACGCCGTCAACCACCGGACTCTTGTGGCTAAGTGCGCAATCAACAAAAGAGGCAAGCTCCGCGGCCAGAGGCTCCCCTTTCTCCACGGGCACAGGCTCGGACTCAATGCCGGAAGTCGTCTTGCGCAGCAATAGGCCTGTCTGGTTCATATAGTCGAGAGAAAGATACGTGTCCTGCTGAAAAACCCTGATCTTGCGAAGCCTCTCCCTGCTGATACGGCTGGCAGTGACATTCGCCACGCATCCGTTCTCGAACACCAGCCTCACATTGGCGATATCTTCGCTTGCACTCAACACCGGCACGCCTACCGCATGTATTTCGCAAGCGGGCGACCTTACAAGGTGCAGAATAATGTCCAGATCGTGAATCATCATGTCCAGCACAACACTGACCTCAGTGCCCCTCGGCGCCGCTCCCTCGCGCTGGGGGGGATAGGGCGCGATGCGTATCGCCTCTATAAACCTCGGTCTGGAAAGATGGCTTTCCAGGAACTTCATCACCGGATTGAATCTTTCCACATGCCCCACCTGCAGTATCGCGTTCCGCCTGCGCGCCTCCGACACAAGCGCCTCCGCCTCCGCCGTAGTGGAGGCTATCGGCTTCTCCATCATCACGTGAATACCCCTGCGCAACAGAAACATCCCAGTCTCGAAATGCCTGTCGGTCGGAACTGCAACGCTGGCAGCCTCTATGGCGCAAGCCAGCTCATCAGGCGACCCGAAAGCGCGCGTTCCGCATCTTTTCGCAACCTCATCCGCGCGCTGAGGATTCACGTCATACAGGCCCACAAGCTCGGCGCCGGCCAGTTCAGAATAAATGCGCGCATGATGCTGGCCAAGACTTCCGACGCCGAACACTCCAACTTTCAGCCGTCTGTCCATTTCGCTTCCCACACTCCTTCACCTGTCCGCCAAACCCGCCGTGTTCTCCGCATCCACGGCGACCATCGCAATACCCAGCCTGTTCATGGCCTCCAGCACCGCCTCACGCTCAAGAATAATGCTCCGTCCAGCCTCGACGGCGATCGCGCCGGCGCGAGCCTTCTTGAGAATCTTGACCGTGTGCGTTCCTACGACCGGTATGTCAAAGCGCATGTCGTGTCCGCGCTTTGCCACTTTCACCACCACAATGCCACGCCCGCCAAGCCTGCCGGCGCGAGCGATCGCCTCGTCCGTACCCTCAAACGCCTCGACCGCCAGCACAACTCCCTGCTTGATCGCCACAGTCTGCCCTATGTCAAGCCCGCTTGTAACCTTGGCGACCTTGAGGCCCAGTTCAATGTCCTTCCTTTCTATGTCCGTCGGAGCTCGCGCCGTGAGAACTCCGACGTTGGGCATGTAATCCTCCATGAACGTCGAGGCTGGCAGAAGCTCTATACCAATGCTTCTCAACTCATCGGCGACAGCTCCGAAGATCGTCTCGGCATTCTTGACGTGCAACCGTCTGAGCAGCTCAATGCATCTGCCATCAGGCCTCACACGGAAAAGATTCGTCGGGGTTATCTGGCCTGCCATTACAGCGTGACGGATCCCGGCCTCGGCGAGCGTGTCAAGCAGCTCCTGCAGTTGTCCCACGTACAACCAGTGGACATCATCGGCCAGCTTCCGGATTGAGCGGTCCGTTTCTCCCCGAAAGGCCACCGCCACGATTCGGCGCGCGCCGCGCCGTCTGGCAGCCTCCGCGAGCAGCAGAGGATACACACCCCGTCCGGCGATTACGGCGAGCGATTCGATCTCCACCTCAGTCATGGCCGTGACTATAAGGCGAATCACCGGTCAAAGGCAAGATGTGAGCCAACATTGCCTGCATGTTGGAGCAAGGGGAAACTTCCCTGGCCGGGCAGCTTCAATCCATCAGCCGCGCTTGATCCACCACAACTGCTCCCACCAGCGTCCAAAGTTCTCCTGGGGCGCGCCCGGAGTGCTTCTGCCCCGTTCCACATACCGCGTCAGCAACTCACGCAACTCATCTACAACCGAGGGATGTCTGTGCTGCGCGTTCTTCCGTTCACCGATGTCCGCCGCCAGATCATAAAGCTGAACCGGCGGCAAACCTTCGCATTCCTTGCCCGGCGTTGGATGACTCCATCCGCCGGACCCTGGACACATTTCCAGCTTCCACCTTCCCTTGCGTATCGAAAAAGAACCGTCCATGGAATGATGCACAATGGCTTCGCGTCTGGTAAGGTCGGGCTTTCCGCCCAACCACACCGGCAGCATGCTGAGGCTGTCCTCGCCCGCCTCGTCCGGCAGTGGCGTTCCAAGAATTTCCGCGCAAGTGGCAAGAATGTCAACCTGGCAGACCGTCTCGTCGGTTGCTGTGCCTGGCCGAATTTTCTCCGGCCATCTGACAATAAACGGGATTCTATGTCCGCCCTCGTAAATATCCGCCTTGTGGCCCCGGAACACATAACTCGGATTGTGGCCGAACTGCGCCAATTCGGCAAAGTCAGCCATCGGCGAGCAGCCATTGTCCGCTGTAAAGATCACTATCGTATTATCCTCAACCCCTGCGCGAGACAGCGCATCAAGAACGCATCCCACACTGTGGTCAACCTGAAGGCAGAAGTCGCCATATTCGTTCGTGCCGCTCTTGCCGCGGAATTCCGCAAGAGGAAGAATCGGGGTATGCGGAGCCGGCAAAGGAAAATAAAGGAAAAAAGGCGCTCTTGCGCTCGCTGTGTGTTCGATCCATTCGACAGCCATGTGCGTTAGTAAAGGAAGAACCTCCTCGTGTCGAAAATCTGGCGCGATCGGCCCTTCGCGCCAGAACGCTTTCCCTCCGCTGCCCGCCGTATGGCCGCTCGGAATAGCTGTTGGCTTGTCGTCCTCCACATATACATACGGCGGCATGTCGAGCGAGGCGCTGATTCCAAAAAAACGGTCGAATCCGACCGAGACCGGTCCGTCTTCTATTCGGCGGGCATAGTCAACCTCATGTTCCTCCCGGCCTTTTTTCGGCCAAGTCCAGCCAAGATGCCACTTTCCGATGCAGGCGGTCGCATATCCGTGTTTCTTAAGAAAAGACGCCAGTGTGAGCCGCCCCTTTTCGATCAGAGGACGCGAATAGCCCCATGTGACTCCGCTCTTCAACCAGGAACGCCAGTTGTACCGGCCGGTCAGGAGACTGTATCGCGATGGCGTACAGACGGCAGACGTCGAATGCGCATCCCGAAAAATCAAGCCGCCTTGCCCAAGTTTGTCAATGTGCCGCGTGTTAATACGCGATCCCGGATTCAGGCAGGAGACATCTCCGTAGCCCATGTCATCGGCCAGAATGAGCACCAGATTCGGGAACCATGTGCCGGCTTTGAGGCTTGCGTTCACAAAGCGTCTCCCACAAACTTGCGAGGATCAGTCGAGAAACCTGGTTTCCAGGACCACCTGATTCCAAAACTTCCAGACGCCGGCTTCTCTACGAAAGACAGCCATTAAGTCAGTCTCATTGTTTTTGAACGCCGGCCCGGCTTTCTTTGTGGTCTTCTGCCTGATCCTGGCCACGGCGTACTCCTCGTCTTCGCCTATGAATTTGAAATGTGTCAGGTCGTACTTGAAATCGAAGTTCTCGAAAAGCATAGAAGCTTGTTGCTTCGTCAGAAGGTACCCTGGTGATTGCGTATGGACAGTTTCCATCTCCGCGGCCAGGTCCTCGCTCTCGCATGCGGCCAGATTCTGAAGAATCAGCGCCTTCAGCTCTACCGCCGTCTTCGATTCGCCGCCAACAGCAACCGTCGCTAGAACCAGCGTAACCACTGCAAGCGTCCCAATAGTTTTCATGGCAAGCATCCCTCCTTAGATCGCGATTAGCTTCCGTACTAAACATGAAGCATCGTATCCATTCTCCGCAAGCTTTTCCCACCTGTACGAAGTTACCCTCTCCTTAGCTCACAACTGCCGGGTGGAACATTAGTGCTTCCAAACGAAAATTGGAGGGACGGCTTCCACGCCGTCCGAATCCCGAAACCGATATCTTCCGGCGATGAACGGAATATGGACGCCGGCAAACCAGACTGCCTGCGTACGGCATCACAAACAACCTTGCGTTTTGTCCCGTTTCCCCGATTCGTTCCGGATTCTGTCTGATCTCAGGCGCACGCCAACAGCGCGCCGGTACATCCTTCAGAGAAAGGAAGCTGCCCATCCCAAAAGCCGGCATAATAAGGCCAGCTCGCTTGATTTCTTGTTTCATACCGGCCCGTATAGTATTCAGTTATGACGGCTCAGGCACACGGAACCTGAACGGCGAATCGCGGGTGCTCGGCCGCGGCTTTCTTCGTGAGGGAAGACAACATGACGGACTGCGATCTGTTTCTTGCAAACTGCAACGTGGTGTTGCCGAATAACATACTGCGCGGCCATGCCGTCGCATGCCGAAAGGGCAGAATAGCAGCAGTCATCCCGCATGTTCCGCATGGCGTCGAAGACTCTGTGGTGGTTGATCTTGGCGGAAAGTACCTTGCTCCGGGTTTT
>CALETX010000427.1 GCA_937920455.1 uncultured bacterium | reverse complement strand
CCAGGACATTGTCACAATGGCCCTGGCCCAAAAGGAAAAGCCCAGGACAATTGCCTACACATACAGCGAGCCTGTTATCTTTTTTGAGTACATGACGGATTGCGCCAAAGCGGCAAAAGAAGCTGGTCTCGGCAATGTCGTCGTGAGCAATGGCTTCATAGCCGCGGATCCTCTGAAGGAGCTTTGCTCCCTCGTAACTGCCGTGAAGATAGATTTCAAGGCATTTACCGAGAGTTTCTATCGGGACATATGCGAAGGACTTCTGGAGCCCGTCAAGGAAACTCTCAAGAGGCTCGCAGGCTCCGGCGTATGGTTCGAAATCGTCGTGTTGACAATCCCAACTCTCAACGACAATCTTGACGACATCCGGCGCATGGCTGCCTGGATATCGAAGGACATCGGAAGCAACGTCCCACTGCATTTTACGAGATTCCACCCCGACTACAAACTTCGCAATTTGCCGCCAACGCCGGTTGAGACTCTTACAAGGGCAAGGGAAGCAGCTATGGCGGAGGGCTGCAACTTCGTTTATACCGGCAACGCTCCCGGTGAGGGCGGGCAGAATACCTTTTGTCCCTCATGCAAGGCAGTCGTTATTGACCGCTACGGATTCTCTTCGCGAGCAACAGGCCTGCAGAACGGACGCTGCGCCAAGTGTGGAACCCCAATACCAGGCGTCTGGGACTAGCCTTCTGAACGCGCATGTGCCACGCAAGCCGAAATACTTGCCAGCAGTCCCCCGGCCGCAATCGCTGCTATTAGGACACATGATCCTGACACGCCAAGTGCTGGAAAAAACAATGCCCCGAGTGCTAACGCGCCAGACGCCGCTCCAAGGTGATCTAATAACTCCGTTACCGACGCTGCAGCGCCAATCGGGACTCCTCCTTGGATCAGGAGCCAATTGCCTAACGCAAACAGAGCACCAACACCCCACCCTGTCACACCTACCGCCACATAGATGCCGAAGCCTGATAATTCTATGCCAGGAACAGATCCCAGAGCAAGACGAACAGCCGGAGGAATGGTAACCGCAAATGCAGCAAGACACGCCTGAATTCCCATGAAAGCATACCATGCAGACATCTCTCCGCGATTCGCCAGTCTCCGCCCGGACAAGGCTCCAAGCGCCAAGCCCGACATGAACACCGCATTTACAAATCCCATTTTTGTATAGATGCAGCCAAGAAAGCTCTGAAAAAGTAAAATCAGAGCCATATCCAGCGCCATTCCCCAAAAGCCCCCTGCTCCGATTGCGGCCACGATCATGAGTCTGCGCCATTCCACCCTCAGACGTTCTCTTCCGATTCCATCCGCAACCCGAAGCGCCAATCCCATCATTAGCAGCGCAATCCCAACAACTGCAACTGCAAGTGATAATCTATGAACGCTCCAGCGTTTCGTTCCGGCCACCAGTCCCTCAATCCCGGACCCGCTGAACCGGCTCCAAAGCGCCATTGCATAACCGCTGGCCGACGGCCAGAGAATAGTGTTGATCTGCGAGCACGCGCTTGCGAAGCGGTTCGTCACCAACGCTGTCTTGGGTGGATCAATTTCGTCGGCGAAAAGAAAATACTCCGGCCTGAAATATCGAGTGCCAAGATGGGCCGACGAACTTCTTTGAAACAGTTCGTCGCGATCAAACGTCAAATCGGATTCCGCAAAGCCTGCAAAATAGCGGTTGCGCGTCTCGGCCGTCACCAGCACAACAGGAAACACCGATTTTAGCGTACTGTAAATAGACCCTCCCGCTGCGGCCGCCTCCGCCTGAAGACGTTCCGATGAGGTCATCGAGACAACCATAACGCCTTCATCATTCAATAGTTTGCGAATATCAGAGAAAAATTCATGCGTCACCCAACGGCCAGCCGCAAGGGTAACAGGCTCTCCGGCATTGACCATGACCATGTCAAACTGTTGTTTGCACCGGCGCACATAACGTACAGCGTCATCGTGAACCACCCGCACCCTGCCGCTGCCAAAGACAGCAGCATACGAATCCTTCACGCTCTTTTCCAGGATGCTGCCCATTGCAGGATCAAGCTCGACATAAACAACTTCCTCGACCGGATACCGCAGGATTTCCGGAATGTCCTCTGTCGGTATTCCACCAATAACAAGCACCCGCCTGCTCAGCGGCTTTTGAGCCATGATGAAGTGAATATTATGCTCGGTTCCTATGGGATCGGGGAAAATGCCGGCCAAAATACCGTTCGCATAGAGGGCATGCTGACCACTGATTCTGACCAACGCAAGATTCTGGTATGGAGTGTCAATGTCCGCAACCAGTTCCGCACCTCCCTCCTCGACGCCGTGACTCGGCAAAATACCCACGGAACGCCACCTGAGAACCGCAATCTCATGCCGAAGGCTGGGATGCCATGCGGCAACGCCATACAACATCGCCGCCGCCCCAATCACGGCGCGAAAAAACATTTTCGCGGACTCATGCCCCTGAACGCATAGAAAGCTCCCAGCAAACGCAAAACAGCACGCAAGCCAACCGGCGCGGATATTGTCCAACAAGGGCAAAGCCACCCACGTAAGAACAACGCCCCCTACCATGCTTCCAACAGATTCCGCGGCATAAACGCGCGACAATGCGCCAATCCTTCCTCCGCCTTCCTTGATCTCATTCTTTGACGCAAGAATACACGCAGTTGGAAAGAAAATTCCCACAATTACAGCTGTCGGCGCAAAAAGCAGAAGCGAACACGCCAGCGCATATCCAAGAGACCCATATTCTGCCTGTGGCACACCCGCAATCGAGCGGGCGACCCTGATGCCCAGTATCTGAAGCGGCGCCACAAGACCGCCAACGGCAAGCAGGCCTGACGGCCACCAAGCAAGCCTTCCGACGCTCACCCTGACAGCAAGAAAGCGCGCGACCGCCGCCCCCACTGCAACACCCGCCAGCCAGCTCGCCATGACCGCACCAATGCTCAACTCGCTGCCATGAAAGACAACCAGCGTCTCGCGAACAAACAATACCTGAGCCATACTCGCGAATACGCCGCAGCAGAACGTCGCCGACAGAAAAGGTGTCTTCTTCATACCGGCGTATGTCTAGGAGCCGGAACTCTGCTCTTGATTCTCTCGGATGCCCCTGCGAGCAAGATCATAGTACTTCAGAAGCATCTGCCGCATTTGGGCATCCTTCCTCCCCTTCAGCCATGAGTAGATCATCATGCCCATGAAGGCGACGAGCAGCACATTCATCAGACCGAAGATCACTCCCACTCCGAATCCCACACCCATCCAGTGGCTCGATTCCGGAAGCGACACGACTGTCCTCACAAACAGCCTGAAAGCCCATGCGACTATGCCAAGATAAGCAGCCGCAACAATCACCCATATCCATGAGGAAGCGGCGTCTCTTTTTGCATGACGTCTGCGAATCAGTTCTATGAATTCGTCGTCATGAATTGACCGGGAGTCGTTTCTCTGATCAGGCTGAGACATGCCCTCCCCTTTCACTTATAAAGCACAACACTGGAGAACACCTGGAATCGCGCGCCCTGTTTCCATGCGTCAGGTGGAAGACCCGCCTTCTCGCTGAGCGACTCCAGTGTCTCTTCCTTGCTCCATCCTTGCTCGACAGCCACTTCAGGAAGATATACCGCTCTGTGCCCTCCCTTGATAAGAATGATGCCATGCTCGCCAATATGAAACTCATCCAGCGTCTTGATATCCTTCACCGGGCTGAGCAGAGAAATATGCACATCAATCTTGCCAAGCTCCGCCAAACTCACCGGGCGGAAGCGCCAATCCTTCAGAGCAGCATTGATCGCATTTTCATGAACCGACTTGTACATCGGTTCGGCAGGCATCGGCGGCAGGGAGCCAATACATCCGCGCAACATATTTTTTATCTTGAGGGTGACAAAAGAATGAGTCGGCCTCTTGAGCGTTTCTGTGATCGTGTACTTGTCGAAATTGAACTCGCCAGCTCCGCCCTTTACACACCACTCAAGAGTGTCAGCGACAATTGCAAAAAGAGTCTCCTTCTCCGCCTCGGTAAGACCGGGATCCCAGTCGCCACTGCGATGTTCTTTCACTGCAACCTCCCTTTGCTTTACGACGTCGGCTGCCTTTGAATTCGTCTCCCCCTTAGCGTCACGCCCGAAAGGCACGATCATGGGCAGCAGAATCAAAAAAAACATGTTGAAACAACGTTTCACTATTAACCACCGAACCAGGATCATTCTTCCCGCGTTAATACATCTTGACGTGTCATTCTAATCATATACTGTCAACCTGACGCAAGAAAGGAAGAAAATACCGTGAAAAGACATATTCTTCTGACCGGCGCTGCGGCGGCATGTCTGGCCGCCTTGCACTTCCCTCTCGCAACTGAGGCGGACGATCATGATACATCTCGATCACTAATCATATCTTCCGCTCAACCCTTCGGCTCCTTGGATGTGTCTCTCGCAAACGAGGTTCGGGCAGCCCTGAATCGCGCCGCAGACTGGCTCGCAACTCAACAGCATCCTTCTGGCGCATGGTCAGACACCAACTTTCCGGCCCTGACTGCGTTGGCTTTGCAGGCTATGCTCGGCAGCGAACATCCCCACCGCAAACAGATTACCGAAAAGGCCGCGCAGTTTATCGCCTCCTGCGTGCAACCGGATGGCGGCATCTATGTGAAAGTTCCCGGCCGGAAGGGCGGCGGCCTGAGCAATTATAACACCGCAATATGCATGATGGCCCTTCACGCCACGGGCAATCCGGCCTACACGCGCATCATCCAGAATGCCCGCACTTTTGTGGCCGCATCCCAGTATCTGGGCGATGACGACTACCGCGGCGGCTTCGGCTATGACAGAGAGACTCAGCGCGCATATACCGACCTTCTGAACACCTACTATGCCGTCGAGGCAATGAGCAAAACAGCAGACGTTGAGGATAAACGTCCTGCCGGTGAAAAAAAAGCGGACATTGACTGGAATGAAACTGTCAAATTTATCGAGCGAATGCAGAACAAGCCTTCATCCGGCCCGGAAAACGCCGGCGGATTCTTCTACAATCCCACAGACCCAAAAGCCGGAACGTCAACCAACAAGGAGGGAGTCGTGGTATTCCGCTCATACGGAAGCATGACATACTCCGGTCTGCTCGCGCTTATCCATGCAAAGGTTGACAGGGATGATGTGAGGGTTAGATCAGCCTTTGACTGGGCATGCAGACACTGGTCACTTCAGGAAAACCCTGGCATGGGCAGTCAGGGTCTATACTTTTTCTATAACATCCTCAGCAAGTGCCTTGCCGCGTATGGCGTTGATGCCATCCCCATTAGCGGAGACAGGCTGGTGAACTGGAAAGAGGAACTGGCCGGCGTCCTGGTCCGTACCCAGAAAATAGACGACAAGACAGGCCACGGATACTGGAAGAACGACAATGATCGTTATTGGGAAGGAAATGCAGTGCTTGTCACCTCATACTGCATGATAGCCATAGAACACATGTGAAAACGCCGCACTTCGCGCCTGTAGAGCGCCATCTCCGGCAATGCAGGCAAGAGCTGAGGCTCATCCTTACAGACGCATAAGATCCTTGCATTCAGTGAAGCGCTTGACAGCCATCTCCGCCTCCGCGGGCGAACTGGCGCCGATAACCAGCTGCCTTGATGTCGCTTCAATGCGTGCATGGCCTGGCGCTTGCGTGAGAACCGGATGCGAGAACATCACAACGGCTCGTCCCGGACCCGGAAAGTTTTCATTCACTGCCAACGGTAGCCACGCGGCTTCCCCGGCAAACAGCACGAACCGAAACATCGCCGGGTTATCCTGCGTATTACCAATGAGTATGTCCGCCTTAGAAGGTTCAGGTAGAACATGGTTCCATCCGAAGCCATCCATATATCCCTTTTTGATCACAGTCCTTCTCGGCGCCGCTGTAAGCTCCGTTTTGATTCCATGCTTGCCCCAAAGCCAGTTGCTCAGGTATTCCGCAGCGCCGCGGTAGCGATCCTCTCCATAAGCAATCCTGATGCCGGCCTCTTTTTTTTTCCTCAGATAAGCCGCGATCTGTGCCGGCTCATCCATGAACTCAATATCCGCAAGGCGCGGTCCTCCTTTCAACGCATCTATCCTCGCAAAAACGATCTCGGGGCCGTCCCCAGTTAGAGCCGGTGTCCCGAAAAGACGCACGTTGCCCTTTGGCGCGATGGCAAACATTCGACCCTGCGCCGCCGGCAGCCATGTTGCAAAATCCACCCGATCTCCCTGGGTAACAAGCGACACCGGCACGCCTAGACGTACATCCCACGCCACTGGCATGTTGCCAGATGTCTCAGCAAGATGCGGAATCGCCGCCGAGATGGTTACCTTCCCCCCGCCCAAGGTGCTGCGAAAATAACCGCGCTCCCAGAAATAGTTGCCTTCTGTGTTCAGCGCGCATACGTACACGTTGTCAACCCCGCCGCGCACCCGAGCCAGTGTGTAAATCGTTCTGGCTGGCTTGTCATCCTCAAGGTGATATTCCCTGAATCTAGGACTGTTTACCGTGTGATGATACCAGTCGCCGTCATCCCTCAATTGAGCTCTAAGGAACCTGCCAGCGAGAGCCACCGTATCAGGAAATATGGCCCTCTTTCCAAGCTCTCCAGAAATCCACACCTCATACTGTTTCTGTTCCTCAACATAGCTGAGTGTGCGTTCATGGCTCAGCCCATACGCGAACTCGTAAGGAGCCGATTCTCGGTAAAGTGCGCCTATCGAAGCACCGCACCACAGCGCAGATCCCTTGCCAAATGTGTTCTCAACAATGGCAACATCGCCCCCGGCAAACCATGCTCTCGCCTTTCCCGCGAGAGGGCGAATGGCCGCCGTCAAATTCGAACTGAACATGTAGGGTAGCGGCGGCGGCCTCAGAAATGCCCCTTCGGGATGACCGGTAAAAAGTCTGTCCGGCGTCACCGGAGCCGGTGTCCGCTGGGCCGCAATATCCCCGCCAAGAACATCCCTGAGCGGTGTTCCACCCCTGCTGCGTCCTGCTTCGTCGTACAGCCCAGGCTGCCCGAAAGCAAAAAGAATTCCGCCGTTTCCAACCCATGTCCTGATCTCGTCAACGGTTGCCGACCTCATGGAACGACAGTCCGAAAGGATCAGCAGCCTATATGATTTTAGACGCGATCCAAGATCAGTTTCGGGAATGTAGTCGTAACGATACCCCGTCCTGCTCAGCATATGACCGAAGGCAAGAACGCTTTGCCACTCCTCCTTCGATCTGTCCCTCCTCAGCGATGTCTGACTCCAGAGCAGCGCTATCCGCGCAGGCGCCAGGTCCGTTGACAGCAGCTCGGCCCCCATTTCCTGGGCCAGCCTCACTCCAATCATGTAGGATCCGATCCCGAAATCGCCGATCTGCCCATCGGAATAACGGAACCAACTTGGCGGAAAGTCTGTCCGTATTCCCCACCGAACAGGGCCTGCTGTTATCCTCGATGCGCCGTAGAAAGGCGAATGAAGCGAGGCCGCAAGAGGCGTGAGGCCGCAACCGGAATGAAATCCCTGCTGCCACAAGGGCATGGTTCCCGCAACCGACCTTGCAAGACTCAACGCCGCCGGGCTGTCGGAAGCATTGCCAAGCCGGTCCGACAAGGCCCCAAGCGCAAATGCATCACGAGAACGGCCAACCGCAGATGCGAACATTCTATGAAAATCGTCGCTGGCCCACGGAATCAGAACAGTAAT
>CALETX010000426.1 GCA_937920455.1 uncultured bacterium | reverse complement strand
CGTGCAGATGCTGGGCGCGAAATCCGGGCGGGATTGCAACAAGATAGCCGAGGCCGGACTGACTCCGGTCCCCGCATCGAAGGTGGATGCTCCAGGCTATGCCGAGGCGGAGCTGATCCTCGAATGCCGGAAAATTTATTTTGACGACTTCGATCCCTCGCATTTTGTTGATCCGACAATTTCTGAAAATTATTCTCAGAGAGATTACCATCGGATGTATTTCGGCGAGATTCTTGCTGTGCGGGGAACAAAGGAGTATGCGGGTTGAATTCCTTCGTAAGGTGCGGATGGGGAATCCCGAAGATATACGGGCGAAAGCAGGCAGGGCGGTAGTGACAGCGCGGCAGAAATCGCTTGAGAGAGTTCCTGGCAAATGCTCCTGTGCTGCTGGCGCGTATCCGGCTCAGCACGCGATTGCTGACTTGCGCGGCGCGCCAAATCATGTCGCAGGTTTCCCAACAAGGAGGGGAATATGCTAAAAGACCTTATTGTGGCCAATCGCAGTTACAGAAGGTTTGACGAAAAACACCAGATCAGCCGTGAAACATTGCTGGAGCTTGTTGAGTTGGCGCGTCTGTCTGCATCAGGGGGGAACATGCAACCGCTGAAGTATCTTCTTTCATGCGAGCCTGAAAAAAACGCGCTCATCTTCAAACATCTGGCATGGGCTGCTTATCTCAAGGACTGGCCGGGGCCTGCTGTGGGCGAGAGGCCTACTGCTTACATTGTGATCTTGGGGGACAAGGAGATAGGCAGATCGTTCGGGTGCGATCACGGCATTGCTGCGCAGAGCATCATGCTTGGCGCAGCCGAGAAAGGGCTTGGAGGCTGCATGATTGGTTCGGTCCAGAGGGAAGGGCTGCGAGCTGCTTTGAACATTCCAGAGCGATATGACATTCTTCTTGTGCTTGCGCTTGGCAAACCGGCAGAAAAGGTTATTATCGAAACGGTACAGCCGGGCGGCAGCACAAAATACTGGCGGGATGAGCATGGGGTTCACCACGTGCCAAAGCGCTCGTTGAATGAGATAGTCGTGGGGTAGTTGCAATAAAGTCCACTAAACTTCTAGAGGGTGATGTGGTCAAGGATCGCAACGTGGAGGCGCAGGCCGGCCTGGCCGTAAAGCCTGTGCTTGGCATCAGCGCCTGTCTGCTCGGTCAGTGTGTTCGATATGACGGCCAGCACAAGCAGGACTCTTTTCTCACGGATGTATTGGGGAAAATTGTTCAATACATTCCGGTGTGTCCGGAGACCGAGTGCGGTCTTGGAATTCCACGTCCTCCGCTGCGACTGGCAGGTTCTTCCGAGGCGCCCGCCCTCTTTCAGGAGAAAACGGGCAGAGACCTTACCGGTCTGATGAACCAATGGGCAGATTGTCGGCTTGAGGCATTGGCGAAAGAGGACCTGTGCGGTTTTGTTTTCAAAGCCAAATCTCCAAGCTGCGGGATTCAGCGCGTGAAGTTGTACAATTCGAATGGAGCGCTTGTCGGATCCACGCGCGGTATGTTTGCTTCCAGATTCATGCAACGTTTTCCATTGTTGCCTGTTGAGGACGAGGGCCGGCTTCAGGATTCTGCTTTGCGCCAGAATTTTGTGGAGAGGGTATTTGCGTTCCGGAGATTCAAAGATGCTGTGTCGGAAGGCCCGCAGGGCATCGTGAACTTTCATGCCTCGCACAAGCTTCTACTGATGTCGCATAGTCACGCTCAGATGCAGGAGCTGGGCCGTTTAGTGGCGTCGGCCGGTGGGAAAAACTGGCCGGAAATCAGGACAAAATACGAGGAGTTGTTAATGAAGACGCTTGCTTTGAAAGCCACGCCTGCGAAGCACAGTAATGTCTTGATGCACGTTTTGGGTTTCTTCAAGAAGCATATATCAGGCGAAGAGAAGAAGAATATGCTCGACATTATCTCGGCATACAAAGCTGGCGATTTGCCGCTCCTTGCTCCGATTGTGCTTCTCAAGCATTTTGCGTTGAAATTTGGCGTGGCATGGCTGAATCAGCAGGTATATCTCGATCTGAAGCGTGTGGAACTCAAGCTGGCCACCAGCGCGATTTGAAGCGTGGCTGGAGTGCCATCATCTGCTGGCACAAAGTCGCCTGCATTTCCAAACTTCCACCATAACCTGTAAGCGGCCCTGTTTGGCTGTGACTGGCGACTGAACACAGTTCTTGCGTTTCCACGGTTGCGGGTTTCATATCTGGCTTGTTCCTGATCCAAATGTTCAAACGCTCGTGTCTGTCATGTAAAAGTGAAGATCGGATGCATTTTGAGACTGTTCTCTGTAACTTGCTTATAATAAGCAGGTTGAGCTTCTCGGACTGTCGGTTGCATCATCTCACATGCAAGAGCAGGGTGGAGAGATTTTTCAGGTTCTGACGAATGGTGAAAGATCTCGTAGTTTCTTTACTATGGCCGGCATATGGTGGAGGGTGTAGTCAATTTCCTCGGCGGAGGTGTAGCGGCTGAGGCTGAATCTTATCGAGCCATGGGCGGCGGTGAACGGGACGCCCATGGCTCGTATCACGTGAGATGGTTCGAGCGATCCGGATGTGCATGCTGAACCTGATGAGGCGGCTATTCCGAGGTCGCTCAGGTGATAGAGAATGGCTTCGCCCTCGATATACTCGAAGCTCATGTTAGAAGTATTGGGCAATCTCTGTTGCTTGTCTCCGTTTACTCGCGAGTCCGGGCAGGATCGCAGGAGGCCTTCTTCCAGCTTGTCTCTCAAACCGGCCATTCTTGCGGGAGCCCCTTTTCTCAACTCTTCGGCGGCAAGTTCGCATGCCACCCCGAGACCTACGATGTACGGAACGTTTTCTGTGCCAGCCCTTCTATTATTCTCCTGGTGTCCACCGAGGAGCAAAGCCCTGAAGGGGGTTCCTTTCCTGATATAGAGGACGCCGATTCCTTTTGGAGCATGGATTTTGTGGCCGGAAAACGAAAGCATGTCAACCGGTGTTTCCCTTACATCCACAGGAATCTTTCCGATGGCCTGCACGGCGTCGGTGTGGATTATCCCTCCGGCTTCCTTGACCATTTGAGCGATTTTTTTTATGGGGAAAGTGACGCCTGTTTCGTTATTGGCCCACATGATAGTGACAAAGCATCGCCCTCCTGAGATTTCGCGAGCCAGCGCATCCATATCCAGGTGTCCTTCGTGATCAACCGCAATTTCCACCACTTTATGTCCCATTTCTCCAAGTCGTCTGCAAGGCGCGAGGACTGCAGGATGCTCCACGCGGGTTGTGATGATTTTCAGATGGGAACCTCCGGTCGCGGCGGCGCTAAATATTGCGGTGTTATTGCTTTCGGTTCCGCAGCTTGTGAAGATTATTTCAGAGGGGTCGGCACCTATGAGCGCAGCTACTTTTTCGCGTGCTTCTCGAACGTGCGCGGCTACCCGTCCGCCAAAGGCGTGCATACTTGACGGGTTTCCCCATTTCTCCGTGAAAAAAGGGAGCATGGCTTCTATGACCTCTGGCGCAACCTGCGTGGTGGCATTGTTGTCGAGATAAGCGATCATGACGATTTCTCCTCGGTGACCACAATGGCTGGCGAGACAAACTCACGCAGTTTGGCCTCCACAACGTCTTTCATGGTGAACTGCGCAACCTGGCATTTGGCGCACATGCCTCTGAAGGAGACAATGACATTATCGCCCTGCACGTCAACCAGGACGATATCGCCACCATCCTTTCGCAGCATGGGACGAATTTCTCTCTCCATTGTTTCCTCGATCAGGCGTATTTTCTCAACAATGGTCAAGCGGCGATCCGGTTGCTTGTTGCCCGGTTTTTCAGAGGTCGAGTTGATCTGTTTTCTGACGCGGTCGAGGATTTGCTGGATATCATCCTTGCAACGGCCGCATCCTCCACCGGCCTTGGTGTAATGCGTAACCTGTTCGACAGTGGTCAGGTTGTTTTCTCTCACGGCCCTCTCAATTTCGTCTTCAGTCACGCCGAAGCACTTGCACACAACTTTGCCTTCGAGGGTCTTCCTGCCTTTG
>CALETX010000425.1 GCA_937920455.1 uncultured bacterium | reverse complement strand
ATCTTCAACAATTAGTGGCAGAAGACTCTAGCATCAGACAAGTAGGTGCCATCATCAACATGACTGATGATAGTGTCACTTTTCTAACCAATCGCATTATTGCCCGCTTTGCGGAGGCTGAAAAGCCGCGTTCCATGTCATTTCCGACAGGATATGGAGGGAAGCTGGGAGAGATTTTCGTGCCTCTTGACCGGGTTGGAATATATATTCCCGGCGGCGCAGCCCCCCTTGCCTCTACGGTACTCATGACCGCGGTTTTCGCCCGCGTAGCCGGCGTTCGGGATATCGCTGCGTGCACCCCCTGTCGCAAGGATGGAACCGTGGCTCCACCTTTGCTGTATTGCCTCCGCCGTTTAGGTGTGCGTGAGATCTACAGAATAGGCGGGCCACAGGCGATCGGGATGATGGCGTATGGCACGCGAAGCATGAAACCTGTCCAGAAGCTTGTAGGACCAGGTGGCCCTTACGTCACGGCTGCCAAACGGCTGGTGTACGGCCACGTTTCGCTCGACCTGGTGGCAGGACCAAGTGAAATAGCCATCCTCGCGGACGATTCCGCCGATCCGCGGCTTATAGCCGCAGACCTTCTCTCACAATGCGAGCACGGCTCAGGCGAGGAAAGAGCGCTTCTTGTCACAGATTCCCGCCTTCTGGCTAAGGCTGTATTGCGGGAAATACTTGCTCAGACAGAGGCCCTCCCAAGACGAGATTTCGTGCGGCAGGTGACGGAATCCGGTCTTGTCGTCGTTCTTGTCGCGGATCTGGCAGCCGGGATGAGACTATGTAACGCCTTTGCCCCTGAGCACTTTGAAATCATGACAGAAAATCCGCGGCGATGGCTGGGCAAAGTATCATGCGCAGGCGCTGTCTTTCTGGGCAAGTGGTCGCCTGAGGCGGCAGGCGATTATGTGGCTGGTCCCAGCCACGTGCTGCCAACCGGCGGAACCGCAGCAATGTTCTCAGGGCTCCGCACCTCTGATTTCATGCGTAGAATAAGCTTTGTAGATTTTAGCCGGCGCGATCTGACGGTGTCTCTTAGGGATATCGAGACATTGAGCAAAGCAGAAGGGCTCGATGCCCATCTCAGATCGGCGCAGGCACGATTCGCAAAACAAACCGAACCATGAGACATCTGATTAGAGCTTCAGTTCTCAGAATGACGGCCTACAAACCCGGCGAACAGCCGGGCGTGATGAAGGTTGTAAAACTCAATACGAATGAGAACCCCTACCCGCCGTCACCGCTGGTCACAAAGGCCCTTCTGGAAACAGACACGGCACGCTTGAGACTGTACCCTGACCCCCTCTCCAATCAGCTTCGTCGACGAATCGCAAAAATACACGGCTGCTCAACAGAGCAGGTCTTCGTAGGCAATGGGTCTGACGAAATCCTTTCACTTGCCACACGCGCTTTTGTTGAGGACACCGGAACCGTCGGATATTTCACGCCTTCTTATTCCCTGTATCCTGTTCTCGCCGCAATCAGGGGCGTCATAACAAAGCCTGTTGAGCTCGGACCGGCCTTTGAATGGGCAATGGCAGCAGGTTATGCGTCCAGCTTGTTTTTTCTTGCCAATCCGAATGCACCAACCGGCATGTTGTTCCCAAAGAACGTGGTCAGGCAGTTTTGCCGCAAACATCCTGGCGTTGTAGTGATTGATGAAGCATATGTGAACTTTTCTGAAACTGACTGCATGGATCTGGCGCTGACACTTGACAATGTGATCGCCGTCAGAACGCTTTCAAAGGCTTTCTCCCTGGCCGGGATTCGCGTGGGATATGCCGTAGGGCCACGGCCTCTGATTGGAGCGCTCTTCAAAATCAAGGATTCGTACAATGTGAATGCCCTGTCGCAGCGCATCGCGCTGGCCGCGCTTGCTGATCTGGCGCACATGCGCAGGAATGTCAGGAAAATCATCGCAACACGCAAACGCCTGTCTGCCGAGCTCACGGAACTCGATTTTGAGGTCTTTCCTTCCCAGGCCAATTTCCTATGGGTCAGGCCGTCGTGGATTAATGCAGCCGACCTCTTTGCTGAACTGAAGCGTCGCAAAATTTTCGTGCGTCACTTCCCCGGCCCGCGAACAGGCGAGTATGTCAGAATAACCATAGGAACCGACTACGAAATCAGCCGCCTAATTTCGGAAATAAAGAACATCAGGCGAAGGAGAATCTCATGAAACCGAGAGCCGCCAGTGTAACAAGAAAAACGGCGGAAACCAATATATCAATCAGCCTGCTCGTAGACGGGTCGGGAGCGGCGAGGGTTAACACGGGCATAGGGTTTATGGATCACATGCTTGTCCTGCTGGCCCATCACGCGATGTTCGACCTTGAAGTGCGCGCAAAGGGCGACCGCGAAGTTGATGACCATCATACGGTGGAGGATGTCGGTCTGGTTATGGGCGCCGCATTGAATGAGGCGCTTGGCGACCGGAAGTCTATCAAACGTTATGGGTGGGCGCTAGTGCCGATGGATGAATCCCTTGGCGAAGCATCTGTTGACCTTGGCGGCCGGCCATATCTGGTCATGAATGTCAGCTTGCGTCGCAAGAAATCGGGATCATTTGACCTAAGTCTGGTGAGGGAATTCTTGAGAGGATTCACCGTCCAGGGCCGCATGGCACTGCATCTTGAGTTACGCCGCGGTGATGAACCGCATCATGCCTACGAAGCGTTGTTCAAAGCCATGGCGCGCGCATTGCGCGAGGCATGCTCGCCCGATCCACGCCTGCGCGGAGTACCCTCAAGCAAGGGAAGGATCTGAATGCTTACCGTCATACCAGCTATAGACATCAAATCAGGCAAATGCGTCAGGCTCAGGCAGGGACGCCCAGATGATGCCACAATATACTCCGATGACCCTGTCGCTGTGGCTATGCGATGGGAATCTCAAGGCGCCACCCGGCTGCATGTAGTGGACCTTGACGGAGCGTTCAAAGGCGAACCTGTCCATCTCGAAGTCGTATCGCGTATCACTGCCGCAATACACATCCCGGTTCAGATCGGCGGAGGCCTCCGTGAACCGTCGCATATACACAACGCCCTCTCAGCAGGAGCGGCTGCGGCAGCCGTTGGCACAACCGCCTGCCGGGAGCCAGCCTGCCTGTCCGAACTGGTCTCTCTTTTCGGAGACAGGATCATTGTCTCTATAGACGCAAAAGACGGCATCGTCAGAACCGACGGATGGACCCGCGAGTCTTCAGTGCAGGCCAGTGACCTTGCTCGATCCGCCGAACAGGCTGGCATAAGAACTATCATATACACCGACGTGTCGAGAGACGGCATGCTGTCCGGCCCAAACGCGGGCGCTATCGAGCGAATATGCCGGTCTGTAAAATGCGATGTGATCGCCGCAGGCGGTATCTCTTCTCCCATTGATGTCACCACGCTCGCTTATCTCGGTCTTCCAAATCTCAAGGGAGTCATCGTCGGCAAGGCCCTTTATGACGGTCGCGCAACACTGCGCGAGATGATGAATGCCGCCCTTGGAAAGCAATAAACAGGAGCTATGCCGTGCCTGAAATGAAACGAAAACACAACAGCCGAATCCGCTCATCGAGCATCATTCACAATACTGTCTGCGCCGCATTCGCCGTCACTGCTGTGGCCTGCGTCGCCATGGCCGCAAACCCGCCGGTATTGCTGGCCCAGGCTGGACCGCCCAGTACGTCGCCAGCAATCACCAATGATCGTGATGTGATCTATGAACAGGTTTCGCTTCTCGCCGAAATTGCAATGCATATCAAGCGCTACTATGTGACGGAAAAATCATACAAGGAAATCATGGCAGGCGCGTTGCACGGCATGCTCCAGAACCTGGACCCCCACAGCGATTTCCTCGAGGAAGAAGCCTACAAGAACGTGCAGGAGGACACTTCCGGCAAATTCAGCGGTATCGGCGTCCACATCGGCATGAGGGAAGGAGTACTCACGGTAATCGCCCCAATCGAAGACACTCCGGCGTTCCGCGCTGGACTGCAATCCGGCGATAGAATTCTTGCAATCGACGGTGAAAAAACACTCAATCTTCCTCTCAACGAAGCGGTGAAAAAACTGCGCGGGCAGCGCGGAACCAAGGTGACCGTCACAATTGCGCGTCAGAATGAGGATGAACCCCGTGATGTGGTCATAATCAGGGATGATATCGAAGTTCCCAGCGTGAAGGGCGCCAGGATGATAGAGGACGGCGTTGCGTACGTCAGGATAACACAATTCTCCGCTCCGGCTCCAGAAGCTCTACAGGAAGCTTTGGACAAGCTTGCTCAGCAGGGCATGAATGCCCTCGTCCTGGACCTTCGCCAGAACCCCGGTGGTCTTCTGAAAGCGGCAATAGAAACAGCACAGAAGTTCCTCAAGCCCGGAGACCTTATTGTGACAACACGTGGGAGAGAAGGCGTCAGTCCGCCGATTGAAAGCCGGGCAGGCGGGTCATATCACAATACCGACATACCCATAGCGGTCCTTATCAATGGCGGGTCGGCCAGCGCTTCCGAAATCGTGGCCGGGGCACTTAGGGATAATAAACGCGCCGTCCTCATAGGAGAAACAACATTCGGCAAGGGATCCGTGCAAAGCGTCATACCCCTCCGACCCGACGGCCAAGCGGCCATCAGAATCACAACAGCCCTTTATTACACACCTTCCGGACGCCAGATACACGACAAGGGGATCGAACCGGACATTCCGGTCTATGTCACTCCCCAGGAATGGCAGAGAATCCAAATGAGACGCACGCACATTGAGAACCCCGCCCTGTTCAACGAGGAGGAAAAGAAAAGCCTTGCCGATGTGGTTGATCCCCAGCTCCAGAGAGCAGTTGACCTGCTCAAAGCTCTGCGGACAATACGATAACTGACCTTACGAACATGAACGTTCTTGGAATAGAAACATCATGCGACGAAACTGCCGCCGCGGTTGTGGCTGACGGACGAGACGTGCTTTCCAACGTGGTTTATTCACAGGCTATCAAGCATGCGCCATTCGGGGGGGTTGTGCCTGAACTGGCATCAAGATGCCACCTCGAAGCGTTGCCAGACGTTATTGAAAGGGCCGTCAGGGAATCCGGCGTCGGTTGGGAGGGGATTGATCGCGTTGCCGTGACGTACGGTCCAGGACTGGCCACATCCCTTCTTGTGGGGCTTGCAGCCGCCAAAGGGCTTGCCATTCGCATCAACCGCCCCTTGACAGCGGTGAATCATATCGAAGCTCACATCTATTCCATCTTCATCGGATGCAAGACACGGCGTATTGAAAATATTGCGCCATACCTCTGCCTGGTCGTTTCCGGGGGGCATACATGTCTGATATTGATTGAGGCGCTTGGGAAATATCAGCTTCTTGGACAGACGCTCGACGACGCGGCCGGAGAGGCCTTCGATAAGGGCGCCAGCCTGCTCGGATTGGGCTATCCGGGCGGGCCTGCAATCGAGACAGCCGCAGCCGGCCATGATGCATCTGGCATCACATTTCCACGGAGCCGGCCGCGAAAGGAAATCTGTAGAATCACTGGATTGAACCCGCGCCTGTGTTTCAGCTTCAGCGGACTCAAGACAGCCTTACTGTATCATTTGCGCGACAATCCCCTGCCTGATGATCCGCAATACCGAGCTGAGACGGTAGGAATCCTTGCCGCAAGCTACCAAGAGGCAATCGTTGACGCGCTGGTATCGCCCTGCGAAACAGCAATGGAGAGATTCCGCATCCCCATCAGCGTCGCCGGCGGCGTTTCGCTGAACAGGCGCCTCAGGGAAAAACTCGCCGACCTAGCGGGCAGGTTCGGCGTGCCATTTACACCAGCAGCCCCTGAGTTCTGCGCCGACAATGCAGCCATGGTTGCCGGCCTGGCCGGCGCTGGCAGGGGACTGACGGGGGAGGATGCGTTCGGTGCAGACGCAACGCCTGATCTCGAAACGGGAGAAATATGGTACAATCTAGCACAGGAGGCCTCATGAAAACAGACATCTGTGAAAACGACAGCAGCAAAACACTTTCGGACGGAGCGCAGCTCGCTCTTGATTTTATCCGCAAGAACAACTGCCACGGCATTCCCATCTGGCAGATAAATCCTATGGAATGGCGAGCCATAGACACCATCGCTGGCGTTTCCGAAGGCTCCTATAAGGCAAATCCAGTCTCCACTTACCGTCAAATGCTGGTAAATAGCGCATGCTGCATGCTTGATCAATGGATCCCCGATAATCCACTATCAATGGGCGTCAGCGGATACGGTACGGAAACTCCTCGCACGCCGACGACAGGAGTGCGGGAGCCAGTAGTTGACGGTATCGTCATCAACTCTCCGGAAGCGGTAGTCCAGCACATGGAAAGCAAGGTATTCCCTGCTTTGGAATCCGAAATACGAAATTTCGACCCTACGCCCCACCGTTCATTCTGTCTCGAGAAAGAAAAGGAAATTCAGGCCATCCTTGCGCCTGAAATCCTCAAAGCTCCTTATTCCTGGCCTTTCGCAACATTTCCTTATCTGGCCTATGGAGCTTATGGCTACGAAAACTATTTCATGGCTTATGCGCTGTATCCGGATGTCATGGAGCGGCATTTCAAACTGCAGGCCGACTTTGCGGAGCATCGCAACAGAGCATGCGCAGAGGCAATTATAAGCGAAAAACTTCCGCCATATATCAGGCTCGACCACGACATGGCCGACGGCCGTGGGACTTTAGTGAGCATCGAGTCCCTTGATCACATTTGGTTCCCACATTTCGAAAGAGCCATCAAGCCTTTTGTTGATGCCGGCATATCGCTCATCTGGCACTGTGACGGCAACCTCATGAAAATGGTACCACGCCTGATCGAATGCGGCATATCAGGCTTCCAGGGATTCCAGTACGAATACGGCATGGACTACGAGGCTATCTGCCGGATGAAAACGAGTGAAGGGGACGAACTCATGATAATTGCAGGTGTGTCTGTCACAACCACACTGCCGCATGGTTCGCCAGCCGATGTCCGCCGTGAGATGGACTGGCTGGTAAGGCACGGCCCGCGCAGAGGGTTGATGTTGGGCGCAAGCAGCTCCATAACGCCCGGGGTGCCGCTCGAAAACTTGAAGACGATGATCGAAGGTTTCTGGTATTATAGAAAACACGGCAGGGCTTGACTAAGGCGAGGCAACGCCTTAGTATATGCGCCTTCGTGGTCCGGCAAATAGATTTCAGGACCGAGAGGAAAGTCGTTCATGGAACCTTATGCTGTAGTTGAAACCGGCGGAAAACAGTACCTCGTCAAAGCCGAGGACAGGATCGAGGTGGAGCGTCTTGCCGGAATGGTGGGTGAAAAGATAGCGATCGAAAGGGTGCTTGCCGTTTCTGACGGAAAACAGACGATAATTGGTGCCCCCACCGTACCCGGCGCAAAGGTTACGGCCGAAATCGTCTCCCATATACGGGGAAGAAAAGTCGTTTCGTTCCGGAAAAAGAGACGCAAGGGATATCAGCGAAAGAAGGGGCACCGCCAAGAGCTCACGGTGCTCAGAATTTGCGAAATATGCTCAAACTGACGGGCTGTTTCCGCGCCACTCTTCGGTGCCTGAGACCATGAGCGGCGAAAGGAGTTGCTAGCGCCATGGCACATAAAAAAGGCGGAGGCGTCGCCAAAAACGGACGCGGCAGCCATTCTAAGAGGCTTGGAGTAAAATGCGCAGATGGCCAGTTCGTCAGCGCTGGAGCGATACTGCTGCGTCAGCGGGGAACACGGTTCCGCCCAGGGCCCAATGTGGGCAGGGGAAAGGACGACACGCTTTTTGCGCTGAAGGGCGGTATTGTGCGCTTCTTTCGAAACTCACGCCGCGTGGCCGTGCTGGCGCCGCAATCTGCCGCAGCACAGTCCGCGTCGTGAAGTCTTGTGAAATCACGCATCTTTGTTGACTCCGCGATCCTTTACGCCGCCGGCGGACGAGGCGGCAATGGGTGCGTCAGTTTTCGCCGCGAAAAATTCGTTCCAAAGGGCGGCCCGGACGGCGGCGACGGAGGCAATGGCGGCAACGTAATTCTGCGAGCCGATCCTCAGATGGATTCGCTTGTGTCCATCTATTATCAGCCTCATCGCGTAGCCGAATCGGGCACGCACGGCAAGGGCAAACTTATGCATGGCCGCAACGGCAGAAATCTTGTTGTCAGGGTGCCTTGCGGAACCCAGGTTCGCAATGAGTCTGGAGAACTCGAAGCCGATCTCGTCGAACCAGGCCAGGAATACATCGCAGCAAGAGGAGGGCAAGGAGGAAAAGGCAACCGGCACTGGCTGACATCCACCAACAGAGCGCCAATGGAAAACACCCCGGGCGAAGAGGGCCAAACCGTCACGCTGCGGCTCGAACTCAAGCTCATCGCCGACGTCGGTCTTGTGGGCTACCCCAATGCCGGCAAATCATCTCTGCTTCGCGCTCTCACAGGCGCCAAACCGAAAGTGGCGGCATATCCGTTCACCACCCTACACCCCATAATCGGAACCATTACATTTGATGACTACACATCTCTTACCATTGCCGACCTGCCAGGACTAATTTCGGGAGCAAGCCGCGGTGTCGGGCTCGGCCACGCCTTCCTCAGGCATATCGAACGTTCCAGAATACTAGCCTATGTCATTGACATCGCTGGCACCGACGGCCGCAAACCGTGGGAAGACTATCTCTCACTGCGAGAAGAGATCGAGAAATACGACGCCAGCCTCCTGGAACGGAAATCTATCGTGATCGCAAACAAGATGGACCTCCCTGCCGGTCAATCCAATCTTCCGATTTTCGTAAAAAAAACGGGCCTGAGAACTGTCGAAATCTCAGCCGAGACCGGCAAGGGAATCGTAAGTCTCAAGAAAATTCTCCACAAGGAAGCAAGTAGTCTCCCAAGTCGGAATCTCGACGTGCGACGCTGAAATCACCACCGCACGGGGGGGTTCACGATCAGAACGGCATGCCAACTGCCACCCGGCCATAGGAGGAGCCGTCCATTTCATGCTCTTCATCCGGTCTTCTTCCTCGTTCGAACTCCAGCGACCGCCAGCGCAGCAGGCCTCCTTCAATGCCAAGCTGGAGCCTGTCAGTTATCTGCCAGACCACGCCGCAGCCAAACCTTGTGTCCTCGACCGTCAGCGCCTCTCGTTCATCATCTCCAGATTCGCTCATGTCATAGGTGACGCTGCGCCACTCGGCGTCGAGATAAAATCGAAAAGACTCTGGAAACCGTAACATCAGCCTAGTTCTTGGGATTCCAAGGTAGAGCCGGACATACTCGGTCGGATCCCATGCAATCGCAATTATCGGCATCAGATTGCGATCGAAGCTGGGCCTTATCTCGAGACCAGCCATCCCGGCGAAATGCGGATGGAAGTGACAGCTGACGGCGCCTGAAAATGGAAAGGCAAGATCGCGGCTGCTCAAGCCATCGAGGTCCGTGTACAAGCCTGGGGATGTCCGAAGCTCAACAGCCACATCGCTTCCCTTCCAAATCATGCCGAGCTCCAGCGCAGCTTTCACGACCGCGCCTGGAAGCCCAACGCCAGCGTCATCCGAGAAAACGAGCGTGTTTATCACCAGACCCAGATCAACATCGCTGCCGACAACATCCTTGAAGTGCGCCAGGGCCCAGTCGGAATCAACGTCCATAACGTATGTATCTCCGGCCCTTTCGACGTCGGCTTCAGCCCCAAAAAGGACCCCAACCTCAAACGTGTGCGCAAGCTCGTCCGAAGTAATCAATCCAACCGAGGCACCGTAGTCCCCGTAGCCACGAGCAAACGCCAGCCGGCCGGACACCAGAGTAATCAGGGCCAAACCCACCAGAAACATGTTTCGCCGCATGGCATCACGCTCCATTTCTCGATGTTATTCAACAAAAGGCCGCACTTTCTCGATGCTGGGCTCATTGCACAGCAACATCACAAGCCTGTCAACACCAAGTGCAACACCTCCCGCAGGCGGAAACTTTCCGCCAATCTCCTGCAGGAAAGCCTCGTCGGGAGCGTAGACTTCGCGGCCTGCAGCCGCGCGTTCAGAAGCGGCGGCTGCGAATCTTCTCCTGTATTCGCCAGCATCGGTCAGCTCGCTGAAGGCGTTCGCCAGCTCCATACCGCCAACATAAAGCTCCCATCGCTCGGCCACGCGGGGATCATCGAGTTTTAGCCGGGCAAACGATGCCAACTGAGCCGGAAAATCCATCAGAACGGTCGGCCTCGACAAGGCAAATGCCGGTTCCACCTTCGTTACAAGGTCTTCAAAAAAACGGCCTTCATCGAATCGGGCCACAGGGTCCCAGGCCGCGTTCCACAGGAAACATTCAGAAACCTTGAAGCAATCCCATGCAGGTCCGAACTCTATCTCAACTCCTTGATAAATGGTCCTCAGACTCCCCTTCGTTTCGGAAACGACAGAATTGAGAAGGGCCTTGGTTTCAGCAAGCATATCAAGGTAATCGGCGCCCGCGCGGTACCACTCCAACATTGTAAATTCCGGAGAGTGTCTGTCGCCACGCTCACCCCTCCGGAAACATGGCCCGATCTGAAAGATTCTTTCCAGACCGCCAGCAAGCAAACGCTTCATATGCAGCTCCGGCGAAGTGCGCAGGTACATGCTTCCAGAATGTTCTGCGTCAATATGCGTCTCTAACGCCGGATAGGCTATGCGAACGGGCGTCTCCACCTCCACGTAATCGCGCTGAAGAAAGAAACGCCGCGCCGCCTGGAGTATCCGGCTACGCTCGGCAAGCGTCCGCAGATTAATTGTCATTTTTTGAGGATGCGATCCACATACTCGCCGGTACGGGTGTCTATTCTAATGACATCCCCCACGTTCACGAAAAGCGGCACCTGGAGCGTGTACCCACCAGGAATCTGCGCCGGTTTCAGCACATTTGTGGCTGTGTCGCCCCTGACGCCCGGCTCCGTATGCACGATCTCCTTCTCAACAAACGTTGGAAGCGTCACATCGATGGGCCTTCCGTTGTGAAACAAAACCGTAACCTCCATGTCCTCTGCGAGGAAAAAGCGCTTGTCACCGAAAACTTGCGCGGACATGGTCACCTCATTGTACTCTTCATCAAGGAAAACCAGCGCGTCGCCGTTTTCATAGGAAAACCGCATCTTCTTTGATTCCAGTTTCGGCTCGTCAATCCGCGCATTGTCCCTGAAGGTTCTGGAAATCGTCGCTCCCGTGATCAGGTTCTTCAACTTGCAGTTGTACATCGCCTGGCCTTTGCCGGGCTTGACAAACTGAAACTCTGTTATGAGATAGGGCGCCCCCTCAATCTCGATTCTTAACCCTTTCCTCAAATCCGAAGCGCTATACATACGCATTTCTCCTTGCGAAGCGGAGGGACACTACACATTGAGAACACGCCGGTCAACGTTTAATGTACTCTGAACTTGCCCGATACTATGTGCACGTGTATTTTTATCGCACTTGTAAAGGGCAAGCACCATACATGGTATCCCCTTTTTGGTATTTGTGAAGGGGTATTGGTATAGGGTTCAGGGAGGGAGCTTTCCAGGAAGACAGGTGGCAACAGGCCGATAGTTGGATGGATTGCGGGGTTGCGTTTACGGATGATTTCCATTGGAGTTTGATGTCCTTTGCTGGAGTTGGTTCTGGCATAGTTGAAG
>CALETX010000424.1 GCA_937920455.1 uncultured bacterium | reverse complement strand
GTCGCGTTGCGTTCAGGCGCGCGATCTTCTGAAATGCTGTTTCGGAAAGTTTGGCGGTATTTCGCAACTCGAGAAGATAACCCAGCATGCGGAAAGGATCGTTTGGGCCGCAGACATCGGTTCCGAAAAGCAGTTTGTCCTGAAACTCCTCAAGAAAATCTGCTCCATAAGCAGGGTCACGCTGAATCGCATTTGCTCCGCTGCCGGCCGAAAGATCGGCCATAAGGTTTGGATATTTTCGAAGAAGACGCGGCACAGCACCCTCCTCTCGGATGGGGCCTGACGGGTATCCTCCCAAGGGCGCGTCCGGCGGCTGTTTTGCAATTTCGGCCCAGAAGCCTGGGCCATGGCCAACGATCACAAGGCGTGGGAATTTCTGCAGCCAGAGCTCGAGTCCCGGCAAGCCGCGCGTGTCATGGAGTCCGTAGCCTCCGTAGCCGCGACAGCCGGTGATATCAATAATCATTGGTAAACCGGCGGCTTCGACATGTTTGCACAGATTGAGCATAAGCGGATCGGTCATATCCATCATTGGAAGCACTTCTCCGATGCCGCGGCAGCCCTGATCTTTATAGAAGCGCAGAAGATACTCCAGAGGCGTGTCGGGACTATTCCCTATGGCGCGAGGGTCCAGGTTGCAGAATGGCACGAGACGGCCGTCTGACTTGCGCGCTGTCTCTATGATTTCTCCCACTGACTGGGGAAGATACAACTCCGGGCTTACAAGGGGGAGCAACACGCCGACATCTATTCCTGATTCATCATAACGCGCAATAAGCTGTTCCGGCGTGATGAAGGCATGCTTACCGTCCGGCAACGGGTATGGATGGACGTATGCGTGCGCATGGATGTTAATGAACGATGGGCGATTTCCTGCGGTTTCGTTCTTCATTTCGCCCTTAAGAAAAGCCCAGCGTGCGGTTGAGTCAACAAAAACAGTTGATGCCGCGTTCTGTTTTCGCTGTCCTTATTTCCCTAGGCGGCAGGCAATGCAGCAGTGTTGTTTCGGAAGCGATCTGCAATCGGCGAAACTGTCTCTGAGCTGGCCGTTGACGCAGATCCGCATGGGGCGGTTTCGGCAACATGAGATTGCATTGGAATCAGTTATTCTGCGGTGTCACCACCTGGTCATAACTCTATGGCAAGATTTTCAGGAAAGGATTGATTGGGGCGTGGGGTGATGGCAGGATTGAGGAGCCAATAGATGATCTGATCTGGAGGGACAGGTGCTCATGAATAGATCAACTCGAGTGGCGTTTAGAAGGACAATGGTCAGTGTTTCCGTTGCGCTTGTCGCGGCCTATTGCGCGGTTTGTCCGGGCGCGCACGGTCAGGCGTCACGGCCCTCAGGGGGTGGGGCGGCGGACAGCAAGGCGGCGGCTGCCGACGCATCGAAGCGGACGGACGGGCCTTTGGCCTCCTCCTCTCAGATGGATCCCAGACTGGCAAAGGCGCTGAGAACTGCTGGGTACAAATACGAGGAGATGAAGGAGGGGGTGGCCAAACTGTTTTTCAACCTGACCGATGGCAGGTCTCATCAGGTTTTTGTCGCGTCGAAAACGCAGAAGGTGGGGCCTTATGAAACGCGGAAGATCTGGGCGACGGCCATGAAGAGCCAGGAGCTGCTGGACAAGCAGCTCGCCAACAAGCTGTTGATGGAGAACGACAAGCAGCCGTTTGGAGCGTGGGAATTGGTAAAATGGCCCGATGGCTACAGGGTTTTGTTTGTTGTTGTGGTTCCTGCCGAGCTGCCTCCCGATCATCTCAGAACTGTTATTCAGGTCGTTCTCGGCAAGGCGGACACAATGGAGAAGGATCTTACAGGGGAGGATCGCTTCTGATGGGCTCTATGCGTGTTATTGACACGGATTATTTTGTCATAGGCAGCGGCATTGCGGGTCTGCTTTCCGCGCTTCATCTTTCCGACTCCGGCAAGGTGCTGATTGTGACAAAGAAGGATCGAGCTGACAGCAACACTAACTATGCACAGGGCGGCATTGCGTGCGTGGTGACATCTGATGATAGTTTCGAGGAGCACGTGCGCGACACTCTTGTGGCGGGCGCGGGACTTTGCGACGAACGGGTTGTGCGGCAGATAGTCAGCGGCGGCCCGGCGCGGATTGCGGAGCTTGAACAGTTTGGGCTCAAGTTTGCCGAACGCGAGGAAGGGGCGGGTTATGATCTTGGCCACGAGGGAGGACATTCCAGGCGCCGCGTCCTGCATGCCGGCGACATAACGGGGCGGCGCATAGAGGATGTCCTGCTGAGCAGGGTTCAGTCCAGGTCGAGCATTTCCATCTGGGAGCACGGCATGGTGATAGACCTGGTCACCACGAGCTGGCTCAAGCTGGACGATGAGAACAGGTGTGTGGGGGCGTATGTTCTGGACAGGCTTTCGGGGGAGATTTTTTCGGTGCGAGCGCCGGTTGTGATCCTTGCGACGGGCGGCGGGGGCAAAGTTTATCTTTATACCACCAATCCGGACATAGCGACGGGCGATGGTGTTGCGCTTGCGTGGCGAGCGGGAGCGCCGATCAAGGATATGGAGTTCATTCAGTTTCACCCGACATGTCTCTACCATCCGGATGCCAAGTCGTTCTTGATCAGCGAAGCTGTGCGAGGCGAAGGGGCCAGGCTTGTGGACGCTCAGGGGCATCCATTCATGGACAAGTACGATCCGCGTGGCGAACTTGCTCCTCGGGACATCGTGGCGCGGGCGATTGACCAGGAAATGAAGAAGAGCGGCGCGAAGTGCGTCTATCTGGATATCAGGCATCGGTCGCGGTCTTTTCTGCAGAAAAGATTTCCCAACATTTACAGCACATGCAGGAAGTTCGGCTACGATATGGCTACGGATCTGGTGCCAGTTGTTCCGGCGGCGCACTATTTTTGCGGGGGTGTGGAAGCGGGCGTTGATGGTGTCACGGCGATTCCGGGCCTTTATGCGTGCGGGGAGGTGGCATGCACAGGATTGCATGGCGCGAACAGGCTGGCGAGCAACTCGCTGCTCGAAGCGCTTGTGTGTGCTTATGAGATGGCCGAGTGCCTGAAGCGAACGCCGCAGCCGGATGTGAGGCACGTGAAAATTCCGGACTGGGAGGCAGGTTCGGCGGTTCCGAGTGACGAGGCAATTGTGGTGTCTCACAACTGGGCGGAAGTAAGGACATGCATGTGGGATTATGTTGGGATAGTGAGGACAAACAAGAGGCTGGAGCGCGCTACGCGTCGGATAAGCAATCTGGCGGACGAAATCAGGGAGTATTATCGGGATTACGTTGTCACTCCCGACATTCTGGAGCTTCGGAATATTGCGGCGGTGGCGGGGCTTATCATACGCTCCGCGAAGGTGCGGCACGAGAGCAGGGGGCTGCACTTTACCCTCGACTATCCAGTGGAGGCTCTTCCGCCGGCGCATACGGTGATAAAGGATCCACCGGGGGGCAGATGGCGGGATGTTTGATTGTCACGGCTTTACGCCGACTGCCGAGAGGAGTGCTGGCCGATGAAGGAAAAAACAATCGCATTGATAGGGCTTGACACTTCGCACACTGTCGAGTTCACGAAGTTGATGCAGGACCCGCAGCATAAAATTGCTGATGGGATGCGCGCTACGAAAGCTTTTCGGTTTCCCTCCGCTTTTCAGAGCGAGGAAGGCCAGGATAAGCGGCAGGCCGAGCTTGAGAGGCTTGGGGTGAGGATGGCCGGTTCTATCGAGGAAGCGGTTGATGGGGTTGACGCCATTTTTCTTGAAATCAACGATCCTGCGTTGCATTTGCCTTTTTTCGAAAAGGTGGTAGGTCTCGGGAAGCCGGTATTCGTGGATAAACCTCTTGCTGCGACTGTGAAGGAAGGCCGGCGCATGCGCGAGTTGGCGGAGAGCACCGGGACTGTGGCATGGAGTTCTTCATCGCTTCGTTTTATTCCTGGCTTGGCCGAGGCGAAGAAGAAAGTATCACGGCCGTTTCTTGTGCGGACTTTCGGGCCGCTGGGCAAGGCGGCGCGAGGGAGCGATTTGGTGTGGTACGGGGTTCATGCAGTGGAGATGCTTGTGGTGGGTTTAGGTGTGGGCGCCAGGGCTGTACGCGGGTTCGACGACGGCGTAGGAGTGATCATTATGGTTGAGTATGGCGACCAAAGCCGGGGGCTGGTGGAATGTGTGCGAGGATTTGGGAAATACGGCGGACGCTTGCAGAGCAGGGATGAGGTTGCTTGTTTTGACGCGGGATCGGGATCGCCATATGCCGGTCTGATGGCGGCTCTGCGAGATTTTGTGATCACAGGTGTGGCTCCCGTTTCCTGGGATGAAACCCTTGAGGTGCTGGGGATTCTCGAAGCTGCAGAGTTATCCCTTGCGAAGGGCGGGTCGCGTGTTGGCGTTGAGGTGTGATGGGGTGGCGGGAGAGGCATTGGCGGTTGACTGGGGGATGCAGTTGCCCTAGTATATGAAATGCAGCAGGTCGTTATGGGCGGCTGGGTGTGCACCCGTGGTGAAATTGGCAAACACGCAAGATTCAGGTTCTTGTGCCGCAAGGCTTGGGGGTTCGAGTCCCTCCGGGTGCACCAAGGTATATGGCGCGGCGCGCAATTTCTGAACGTGGCCGGACAGATCTGCCGATGGCTAAGCTGTTCATGAATGCGCGGCTGCTTTGAAGGCAATAAACCGGAAGGCGGGACAAGTGAAAGTATATGTGAACGGCAAGCTGTATTCTGAGCGTGACGCAAAGATATCGGTCTTTGATCATGGCCTGCTTTACGGTGATGGTGTCTTCGAAGGGATCAGGGTGTACAATCGGCGTGTTTTCATGTTGAGAGAGCATATTGAACGGCTCTATCGTTCCGCAAGGGCGATAGCTCTTGAAATACCGATGAGCCGCGAGGAAATGGCTGATGCGGTGGTGAGGACATGTCGCGTCAATAAGACGGCGAACGGATATATTCGGCTGGTGGTGACCAGGGGAGTCGGCACGTTAGGGTTGAACCCGTTTGTGTGCAAGCAGCCTCAGATCATCATCATAGCAGCGACAATACAGCTTTATCCCGAGGAATACTACGAGAAAGGGCTTTCGATCGTTACGGTTCCGACGGTCAGGAACCTTGCGGAGGCGTTGAATCCCAATATCAAGAGCCTGAATTATCTGAACAATATTCTGGCCAAGATAGAGGCGATCAATGCGGGCGTTCCTGAGGCGATTATGCTGAATGCCGACGGCCTGGTGGCGGAAGCCACGGGCGACAACATTTTTACAGTGAAGGGCAGGACGGTTGCTACGCCGCCTCCGCAGGCCGGAGTTCTTGAGGGCATAACGCGGAATGTGGTGATGGGCTTGGCGCTCAAAAGCGGATACGAAGTGCGTGAACAGATGATGACTCGTTACGATCTTTACAATGCTGACGAAGTGTTTCTTACCGGGACGGCGGCCGAAGTGGTGCCTGTAGTTGAAATAGACAGACGCAGGATAGGCGACGGGCGGCCCGGCAAGGTCACGCAGCATCTTGAGAGGCAGTTTAAACAGCTTGCGGCAGCCACCGGCGTGCCAGTGCGCTGAGCTGTGGGGGGTGGAAATGCAGCAGTGCCAAATATGCGGCAAGAAGCAGGCGAACGTTCACCTCAAGCAGGTGCTGGACGGAGAGACGCTCGAGCTTTTTCTGTGCGAGGATTGCGCGGAAAAAGGCGGCCTCAGGGTTGACCCTGGCCTTGGGATGGCTGAGTTTGTGTTGGGGCTGACGTCCGCGAAAGACAACAAGGAGAAGCGCCGACGGGAGGAGGATATATCGTGTCCTTCGTGCCACATGAGGCGCGCTGATTTCAAGAAGACATCGCGATTGGGCTGTCCAGGATGTTACGACGCATTCGCTGCTGATTTGGCTCCGATGCTTGCCGAGATGCACAGAGGAGTGGTGCATGTGGGCAAGTCTCCTCGCGGCGCCCCATGCAGGGAGGATATTGGGGCGCTGCGCAAGGCGCTTGCGGCCGCTGTGGCGGCTCAGAATTTCGAGGAGGCCGCGCGGTTGAGGGACCTGATCCGGGCGGCAACGGCGGGAGGGGCGGAGGCGGGAGCGGTTTCCAAATGATCGTTAATGACCTTGTGAAGCACCAAAACCCCTGGCTGTCTCTTGGCAGGGAAACTGGCATCGTTGTAAGCAGCCGCGTGCGGCTTGCAAGAAATCTGAAAGATCGCGCTTTCCCGGGGTGGGCCGGGGAGAAGGAATGCGACCGGTTGTGCAAGGAGGTTGCCGACGCATGCGGAAAGGTCGGCAGGCTGTCGGGGGCCGTGGTGCTTGATATGGCCGGCCTTGATGAGCTTGAGCGGGAACTTCTGAAGGAACGCCGTCTCATCAGCTCGGAGTTTGCGGACAGGCGCGGCGGCAGCGCTCTGATTTTGAGCGCAGACGAGCGCATAGCGATAATGGTGAACGAGGAGGATCACCTGAGGTTGCAAGCGATTGCGCCAGGTCTTTGCCTGGAGGAGACGTGGCGCGAGATTGACGCGGTGGACAGCGAGATTGATCGGCATTTGAATTATGCGTATTCGCCGACGCTAGGGTATCTGACGGCCTGTCCGACCAACGTAGGAACGGGGCTGAGGGCGAGCGTGATGGTGCATCTGGCTGGCCTTCGGCTGACTGGCGATTTTGATCGCGTGATGAAAGGGTTGACGAGGCTGAACCTTGCAGTGCGGGGGCTGTTCGGTGAGGGCAGCGAAGCGTTCGGAGGAATGGTTCAGGTGTCGAATCAGTCCACTCTTGGCGAGAGCGAACAGGCGATACTTGCGCGGCTGCTTGGAATAGTGCAAGATCTGATTGTTCACGAGAGGAATGCGCGGGCGAGGCTGATGGAAAAGAGCAGGATTGTGGCGCTTGACCAGGTGTCGCGTGCGCTGGCGATCTTGAAACATGCGATGTTGATTTCCTCGATGGAGGCCGTCGAGTTGCTGTCAATCCTGAGGCTGGGCGCGGACCTCAAGCTGGTTGATGGCATCTCCGAGGCTGGGATAAACGAGTTGCTCTTAGTGACGCAGCCAGGTCATTTGCAGATGCGGCTTGGAAGGAAGCTCGATTCAAAGGAACGTGACAGGATGCGCGCCGAGTTTGTGGCCGGGCGGCTGAGACATGTGGAGATAGCGGAGCAGAGAGGATGAATCTTTCGAATTTCACACCCAGAGCGCAGCGGGTGATTCAGCTTGCGCGCAGGGAGGCGGAAGCGCTGAACCATCCATACGTTGGAACCGAGCATCTGTTGCTGGGTTTGATTGCGCTCGGCGAGGGCGTGGCGGTCAATGTTCTTGAAAAGATGGATATTCAGCTCGACGTGGTTCGCCGTGAGGTTGAGAAAGCTGTCGGGCAGGGGCCGGAGACCAAGACGACCGGCACGCTGCCTTTTACCCCGCGGCTCAAGAAGGTTCTTCAGCTTTCCGTGGCCGAGGCGCAGGCGATGAGCCACACTTATGTGGGCACCGAGCATCTGCTGCTTGGGCTGTTGCA
>CALETX010000423.1 GCA_937920455.1 uncultured bacterium | reverse complement strand
GTCGGAAGGGGAAATTTTTCGCCATCAGGGCTCACCGAATACGCTCTGTCTGATGTCATAATAAACGCGTCTCCTCTTGTAAGTTTCCGTTCAGGCTCTGAACTATAAACATCAACCCATTGCCCCACTTTCCGTTATTCGGCGCACAGAAACAACCGTCATGCCGAATAGACCCTCCCATTTTCTGATACTCGGGACGCAGAAGCTATGCCGCATGCAACGGTGGCAGTCAACAACCATGTGTTTGCAGGAATCTGCAGGTTGAAATCGCCGAGCGAATGAAATGCCATCGCTACCGCGGCCAAAAGGCCCCCCAGCATCGGCGCAAAACACCCGCTGCCCCTTCCTCTCCGCCAGCCTGCGCGGGCCCATAAAAAGGCTTCGGCGCGAATGCCGTTCAGCAGAACCATCAAGCCGACGCCTGCCGCAACCACGAACAGTACCAGACCGGCTATTCCCTGCTCCTCCATTAACTGCAGCCAGTCGCTGTGAACTTCATAGGAGTGAAAATCATAGTTCGGCATGGAGGGCCAAACACCCGCTTCTCTGTCTCCATCCTCGGTCGCCGCAAAATGCGGCCACAAGTTCTGATGCATGCCCGGCCCTATGCCCCAAATGGGCGAAGTATGCCATGCCCTCAACGCGCCACCGTACATCCTGCCGCGCGAGGAGGCACGCCAGACTCGCGCCAGCCTTTCCATCCGGCTGACAGCTCCATCTTCCGCCGTGCCCCCGCCGGCCCAGTATGAGATGAATCTATCCACATAACTGCGGGCGCATGCCACGACGATAGCAAACAATAATGTTGCGCACGCGATTCCCAACAATCTCCACCACATCCTCATGCGTACAGGCCATTGGTGGAATCCCCACAATAACGCCGTGATACCCATTACCATAAGTGTGATCCCTGCACCGCGAGACTTGGTCAAGATGACCGCCACAAGCCCGATTGACCCACTCACTACTCCAAGCAGTCTGATCTTCAGCGCGCTCTCCCTCGCCAGCACAACGCCCATCGCAATAGCTAACATTATCTCCATCGCACCGGCAAAATGATCCGGACAGAAATATGAACCAGTCGCCCTGTGCTCCCTCAGATATGTTTCGTAGCCCTGCACCCATAGCACACGCGCGCTGCCCCAAAAGATGTGGTTTACAATCCCGTAAATCCCGATCAACGCCAGATTCGCAAGCATGGTCCAAAGCAAAAGTTTCTGCGCCCGTTCAGACATAAAAAAAACCACATCCACCGCCAACAGGAAAGCCGTCAAGTGGAGCATGAAACTTCGCTCGGCATCCTGCCATACCGCCGTCCGGCAGGACTGTGTCCACGCGTATGCAAGGAACGGCGCAAACGCCATCACCACCCAACGAGCTCTGCTCGAAAACAGTGACTTTCCATCCCGCCACCCCGACATCATTAGAAACCCACAACACGCCGTCCCTAGAAAAATGAGGCCGGCAAACGGCCAAAACCACCACATCTCCCAGGCTCCAAAAAGCCACGGTGCGGCAACAACGACCGTGAAAACACATGCATACATCAGAATCTGAAACAGGCGATTCATTTCCCGACCGGCATCATGTGTCGCGCCAGGCATCTTAGTATCATCATCTTTGCACACTCCGTCCTCGTCGTTTATGCAGAGGCCTGCATAGCGCTATCAAAACACAACAGCCAGCATACCACTAAAGCAAACCACCCGCAAACATGGAACGTCCTTGCATTCAGAGGAGATCGCATACCCGCCGGCTAAGCTGAATAAAATGATTGTAACACCCTGGCAACGAAACAGGAACACCGGAAGGTTCAAACCGATGGAGGCGGTTATCCACCCCGTACCTGTCCGAAAAAGACACCCGCTATAGTTTCGCGCAGCAGCGCCAACGTCACGGGCTTTGACAGAACCGCGTCAACAGCCGCCGGTCTCTGCTGTTCTTCGTTCATTATGTCGCCGAAGCCGGTAAGCATAATCACTTTCATTCCCTGTCGAATTTTTCTTATGGCGGCCGCAACTTCATCACCATTCATGTCCGGCATGGCTTTGTCTGTGATGACAAGATCAAAGGCGTTCGCAGTCACGGCCCCGATCCCCGACCTACCATCACTGGCCATCTCAACCGCATGGCCATCGGTTTCCAGCATTTTCTTCAAGAGAATACGCGACGGCAGCTCGTCGTCAATGACAAGCACTCTCAGCGGCTTAATTGCCTCTACCATATGGCGCTTCTGTGCCGCCTCTTCCCCTCCACGCTCAGCGGGAAGCCATATCCTCACCGTAGTGCCTTTGCCGGGAGCAGACTCTATTGCCATATGGCCCCTGTGTCTCTGCACAAAGCCGTACACCAGCGGCAGCCCCAGACCACTACCGGCCTCTCCCTTTGTGGTGAAAAAAGGCTCCAGACACTTGCGCCTGATTTCCTCGGTCATGCCGATGCCCGTGTCAATGACTTCAAGGGTAACGCCGTGCGCCTCTGCGCGCGTTCTGATGAGAAGCGTCCCGTCGCTCGGCATTGCGTCTAACGCGTTCAGAATCAGATTTATCAAAACTTCCCTAATTTGCGATTCCTTAGCAGGCACCAATGGAATCTCTCCAAGATCAGTCTCCACGCTTATTCGCACGCCCTGCGCAGTTTTTTCAGATTGCCACTTGGGCTTCGTAAGCACTACAGCCGTTCGAATCTGCGCGTTCAAATCTCCGACCGATCTCTCTTCGTCCCCCGGCCGCCGATAAAATTCTCGCAGCCTTCGGACGGTCTGCGAGGCGTCCATAGCCGCCGTCTGTATGCCCCGAACAAGATTCAGTGCCTCGGCTCTGTCGTCGAATATCTCCGGCTTGTTGAGGAGCAGGTCGCTATAACCAAGAATCGGCATGAGCGCATTGTTGAAATCGTGAGCTATACCGCTCGCCATTTCGCCCAGCGCATTCATACGCTCGTGTTCAATAATTCTCATCTGTGCCTGTTTGAGAGCCGTAAGGGCGGAGGAAAGCCTCATGTTGGCATTACGGAGATCCTGTTCCAGCTTTCGCATTGCCGTAATGTCCCTCCCAACGTATACGAGACCCACCACCCCATCGCCGCTGTTCACCAGCGGCAATATGTGCATCATCACCCGCAGTTCGGTTCCATCCGGCAGAACAAGCCGGCGCTCCCTATCATGCCTGGGCCGCCCTTCCCGAAGCGCCGCAGCGTCCTCCTGCGCATATTCGAGGGCCTCAGACTCCGCAAAAAACCAGGGAACCGAGCCCCCAGACTCGCCATCGCCAGACTTTCCAAGAAGGCCACGCATGTTCGGATTCAAAACCAGAACGCGACGCTGACAGTCAAGAAGGCACACCAGATCAGGCAAAGACTCTATGAAGGAGCGCAGAGAGCCGGACCGCGAAAGCGCCGCCTCCGCAAGTTCATTCCTCCCGTATGGCACCGGTATCATATCACGGCTTATCTTCGAGATCTGCCATCCCACGCAACCACAGTTATTCTCTTGTGCCGGTCTTGCCTTTGCATCACCAAGCCGCGGGGCACTATACAACAACAATTGAATATAGCCTAGCCTTGAACTCTAGGTTTTGCGAGCGCAAATCTCTTCAAGCATATACCACAGAAGACGCACTCGCGTTTCAAACGGCAGCCGACTGCTTATCACAGGATCGCTTCCGGTTCAGCCATATGTATCCGGCCAGGAGTATCCCACAAAAGAGCAACAACCAGACTGTCCATTCCCGTGTATAACGCTTGATCAATTCCTCGTTGCGTCCAGCCACATATCCAATTGCCGCCAGTATAGTCACCCACATCCCGGAACCAAGACCGGTGAAAAACAGGAAGCGCCTCATGTTCATCCGCGCAAGCCCTGCAGGGAGGGATATATATTGCCTCACCACCGGCACCAGCCTGCCTGTAAAAGTGCCGATTTCCCCATGCCTCAGAAAAAATGCCTCGACTTTGGCAAATGTCGGCGGCGGACAGAAAAGGTATTTCCCGTATTTAAGGAAAAAAGCACGCCCGAGCCTCAAAGCGAGGTAGTAGTTCAAAAGCGCGCCAAGCCAGCTTCCCAGAACCCCCATCACAACCGCAATCGCTGCATTCATTCTGCCTTGAGAAGCAAGATATCCTGCCTGCGGCATGACAAGTTCGCTCGGGAAAGGCACAAAACTGCTTTCAAGAAACATCAATAACACAACGCCCCCGTAGCCCAGAGCATCAACCATCTCAACGCTCAATAACACTGCCCTGTGCAGAATTTCCGAAAGCATAAGTTCCCCTTGTTCGCCCTTTTCTTTTTGCAATCAACGACCGATCAACAGCCTATTTAACTTTCAACCCGCTCTTGACGATAGTTCCATCCACAGTCACCAACCGCAGAACGCCAGCATCTTCATCCGCTGCGGCCAGAAGCATTCCCTTCGATTCCAGACCCCGAATCCTTATCGGCTTGAGATTCGCCACAACGACGATTATCTTGCCTACAAGGTCTTCAGGTTTGTAGTGTCGAGCTATTCCTGCGATGATCTGCCTCTTTTCCTGACCAAGTTCTATCTCAAGTTTCAGAAGTTTGTCCGCGCTCGGCACTTTTTCAGCCGAAATAACGCGCGCAGTACGTAAATCCAGCTTTTCGAATTGCTCGTACTCAACCTCGGCGCCATCTCCCTCCTCCGCCTTGGCCGCAGCCATGGTCGGAGCCGCCGTCCTGCCAAGCTCGCCGACTGCTTTCGGCTCTGCAATCTGAACAGACCCGTCTTTTGCGGTTTTGGGAAAGAGCGTAACCATCGGTCCTACAGGCGTGCCCGGCTGAAGAACATTCCATTGCTCGAGCGAAGCAAACAAGGTCGGCGCGTCTTTGCAACCCAATGTCGCATAAAGCGTGGCCATTTTCGAAGGCATGACCGGCTGAAGCAACCCGCCAACGACACGAAGCACCTCTGCCGCGCAATACAGCACTGTCCTCATTTCTTCCTCGCGCCCATCACGGGCAAGAGTCCATGGCTGCGTCTTCTCCAGGTAACGATTGGCCTCCCTCACAACCTCACTCACAGCCGCAAGGCCAGCGTCAACCTTCATTGCATTCACCGCTTCTCGCATTTTCCGCACCGCAGCCAACGCAAGGTTGCGCAAACGGTCTTCCTCGGCGCCGGAATGAACAGGCCGCGGTATCTGCCCGCCGCACCTGTCTGCCACAAGCTTCATCACCCTGCTGAGCATGTTTCCTAGATCGTTGGCAAGGTCCGCGTTGTACCTCCGTTCAAAAAGATCCTCGCTGAAGCTCGCGTCCTGTCCCAACGGCATCGCGCTCATCAGAAAATACCGAAAGGCGTCAGCTCCGTAACGATCCACCATCTCCATTGGATTCACCACATTGCCCTTGGTCTTGCTCATCTTATCCTGCCCAACCAGCCACCAACCATGGGCAAAGACGCACTCCGGCATTTGCAGTCCCATGGCTTTCAACATGGTAGGCCAATATACGGTATGCGTGGTGAGAATGTCCTTGCCTATCAAATGGTAGGAAGCTGGCCACCACCTGGAAAACAGATCTTCGTCCCTGAGATACCCCACGGCACTGATGTAATTCACCAGTGCGTCGAACCACACATACGTCACATAATCGGAATCAAACGGCAGTTCTATGCCCCAGTCCATGCGGCTCTTAGGCCTCGATACACAAAGATCGTTCAGTTTCTTCCTCAGAAAACCGAGAGTTTCGTTACGCCTGAAGTCAGGCTGGATAAACTCTGGATGCTGCTCTATATAGGCAATCAGCCAGTCTTGATACTTGCCCATCCGAAAGAAGTAATTCGACTCCCTCAGCCGTTCCACTTGTCGGCCGCATCCCTGTTCAGGGCAGCGGCCTTCCACCAAATCCTTTTCCGTGTAATAACGTTCGCACGCCACGCAGTACCACCCATCATATTCTGAGCGGTAAATATCGTCGTTTTCATACAACCGACTGAGAATCTCCTGAACAACCCGCCTGTGCCTTTCTTCTGTGGTGCGAATGAAATCGTCGTTCGTTATCTGGAGCTTTTTCCACAGATCCTGGAATCTCACCACCGTGGCATCAGCGTGTTCCTTTGGCGTCCTTCCGGCCTTCTCCGCAGCCCTCTTTACTTTCTGGCCATGCTCATCTGTGCCCGTAAGGAAAAAGACCGGCACGCCCATCATGCGGTGATATCTGGCAAGAACATCTGCAAGAATTGTGGTATACGCGTGTCCTATGTGAGGTTGATCATTCACATAATAAATCGGCGTCGTGATGTAGAATTTGTTTCTCATTATCCCCCCAAAAGCAGCGTCTTCTCCAACCCAGTACCCTCCACCACCATGCTCCGGCGGCAATGGGAAAGACCTGCAGTTACAGATAATCACATCAGATCAATCGCATCAACATCAACAACGCACGAGATGCCTCTGGGCTTCCGCAGTTCGGCCAGCGCCTGCCGCAGGGGCTCTGTAACTTCCCTGGTCCGCCGACTTCGTAACATTATTTGGTATCTGAACCTGCCCTTCACCTTGGAGACCGGCGCAGGGACAGCATCCGAAATCCGTACATCACCAGGCGCTCGCTCTGCTGCCCGGGCCCGTAGTTTCA
>CALETX010000422.1 GCA_937920455.1 uncultured bacterium | reverse complement strand
AATGATATGCGTAATGTTGCTGGTAATAGCCGCGCCAATGGCAAAGGCCGAAAAAGATGCCGGGGCAGCTACAATACTCTCAGCTGTTATGCCCGGCTGCGGCGAATGGTACAACAGCGGATGGCAAGGCTCCTTTCCGTTCGGCGAGTGCATCCTGGGATACTTGTGCTTCCTGGTACAGTTGAGTTCGGTCATGGATGCAGCAAATGGAGATTCAACGAGCAATATTCGCATTGATTTCTGGAGCGCGCCCGGATCCAGGTGATCTGCGCAACGCGCGTCTTGTCTGAGAGAGGGCTTGGGGCGGCCTGGCGCCGCCCCTTGTTTCTTTGCGAGAGTGCGATCAGCCGTTCAGAAATCAAAGCGCCACCCTATGCCTGGACGACCAGCATCGTCAAAACCCCATCCACCGAATCCCAGAGAAAGATGAAGCCTCTGAAAGAAGTGCGTCTCCTGGCTACGATTGATCTTGCGTGCGCTCACGGATGCATTTGCAATAGAGCCCGCATAAGCGCTCAAGCCGGCGATTGAAAAGACGGAACCGGCAACGGGCTCGTCATTGTGAAATGCCGCGACTGCTCCGCCTATGAACAGGGCATTCATGAGAAACGCCATAAAAGCGTCTCCTTTACGCCCAACGTATAGTTGGCCCAGTCCCGGAGCCAGAGCAGAGAGCACGGCTGCGCCGCCAGGAGACTTGCGCGATAAACTTTCGAATTCCTTAAACTGCCCCATCAGAAGATCCGCTGATTTTTGAGCTTCAGAATCAGGAGGAACGTTTTGCAAAGCGCGGCATGCAAGGTCGGTTTCTCCCGCCCGAAGGCGGCAAAGCGCAAGGCGCAGGCGCACTCCGTCCGCGCGTGGGTCGTCCGGATCCGTTGTGAGGAACTCTTCGAGCCTGCCGGCCGCACCGGCATAATTACCGGACCGATAATCTAGATCGGCCAGCAACAGCGTTGCGTTTCTGCCCACCGCACTCTCGGGCTTGGAATTGACAAGATCGAGCAGGCGCGGTCTCGCCGCGTTGGGTTTTTGTCCCGCGACATAGCACAGGGCAATGCGAAACCTGGCCGCGTCCGCAAGCGGATCGTCCGGATAGAGGAACGCAAAACGCTCATACTCCGTAATGGCGCGGTAATAGTCCGCAGACCGAAAAAGATGGTCCGCAAATGCAAGAATGTTTGTGTCTGCTGCAAGCGACGATACACCCGCCAGCACAAGAGCCAGCACGAAGGACGCCGCCTCCTGACTCAGCGTCGAAGCTTCAGCGCCGCCACCCCGCCATGGCTGCGCTTTCTTGATGCGACTTGCCAACGCAGAATCCGATGAAGGTGCCTCACGCCAACAATTTTCTCTCATTTCTAGTGCCTCCAGAAGATGTTTGCCTCCACCGGGTCGAAGCATCGGAGCTTCCCATCAACCTTCACAAGCGGGGCGTGTTTGGGCTCGTCCCACTCGTGTATGAACCGGTCCATGGTCATGATGATCCCGATAATCACACCGTACCTGCGGATGGCCTCAAGACTATACTGCGAACATGAGGGGAGCATGATGCAGCGTGAGGCGGTAACAGCATGCATGTGACGCTGATAAAATCTGATCCAGGAGCCCAAAATGCTCGGTCCAATGCCGGGAACGTCAAGCGCTGATTGGCCATGTCCGGGTGATAGATCGCACGTGACCGGATGAAGCGAGGATACGGACCACGGTTCTGCCAGATTGGGCTCGGCGCAGTTTCCGACACACGCCACAAGGAGGAAAATAGCCAGAGACTTTTCAGATACGACCCATCTTGGCATCATGTGTTGTGCCTTTGCCTCCGTCCGTTGGGATTCCGATACTAAGCCGGAGGCGCCTCCTGGCTGCAAGCATTTTCGTTTCATAGCCCTTTTTCCCTCACGAATCTGTGTTTATTCCCTGTTACATAGTTCCAACAAAAATGGTATTGAGTTTCTTGCGCTGCGCCGACACAATCTTATCAGATGGTTTTCGGCGTTCATGTATGCCCTGGAGAAAGGACGCCACAAGTGAACAAGAACAACCTCTGGATAGCGTCATCCGCAACACGACGCTGGAAGAAAAGAACTCTGATTCTGAAATCCGATCACCAGCCGGCAGATTTGGTGGTGACAAGGGACGCAAGACAGCAATGGCGAGGATTCGGCGGGTGTTTCAACGAGCTGGGCTGGATTGCGCTTTCGGCTCTCCCAGCCGGCATGCGGTCATCAGCGCTCGATGCGCTTTTTGATCCAGCCGGAGGCTGCGCATTTAACTTGTGCCGCCTGCCAATAGGCGCCAGCGATTACGCGGCGGATTGGTACAGTCATGATGAAACTCCTGGCGATTATTCGTTGAAGCATTTTTCCGTCGAGCGCGACCGGCGGCATCTCATCCCATACATCAGAGAGGCGTTAAAGCGCAGACCCGACATGGAGCTTTTTGCCTCGCCGTGGAGTCCGCCGACGTGGATGAAGGATCCGCCAGTCTATAACTACGGAAGACTGATATGGACGGAAAGAAATCTGCACGCTTATGCGATGTACTTTGCGAGGTTCGTGCAGGAATACGCCCGGCAGGGAATCAGGATTTCGCAGATTCATGTACAGAACGAGCCGCTTGCGGACCAGAAGTTTCCTTCATGTCTGTGGACCGGCGAAGATCTGCGCGACTTTATACGCGATTATCTAGGTCCTTGTTTCAAGAGAGAAAGGGTGGCATCCGAAATATGGCTCGGAACACTCAACACTGAAGATCACTACGGCTACGCGCACACGGTTCTCTCCGACCCGCTGGCGCGATCATTTGTCAGGGGGATAGGATACCAGTGGGCCGGCAAGGGAGCGATTCAGAGGACGCATATGGCCTGGCCTGATGTGCCGATCATGCAGACAGAGAACGAATGCGGTGACGGCAGGAACAGCTGGGACCACGCCATGTATGTTTTCAGCCTCATGCAGCATTATATCACGAACGGGGTGGTAGCATACGTGTACTGGAACATGGTGCTACCGCCGGGGGGCAGGAGCACGTGGGGATGGCCTCAGAACTCCATGATTACGGCCGATCCAGAGAAACGGCGTGTTTTATACAATCCCGAATTCTACGTGATGAAACATCTGTCCGCATTTGTGAGGCCGGGAGCGCGTGTGCTTCGACTTGAAGGCCCTTTGTGCGCTATGTCCGTTGGATTTCGAAATCCCGATGGCTGCCTGATCCTTGGCGTGGGCAACATGTTGTCAGAGCGCCAAACAATCCGCATCGAATGGCCAGCAGGCCGGGCGCTTGCGGTCCTTGACCCGAGATCGGTAAATACTTTTGTTTTAGCCTGAGTTGTGAGTGGGTGCTCCGGCGTCCCTTGCCGGTCCCGAAAGGTGGAGGTGCGCAATGAAACGAGGAATGCTGACGGACTGCCTGACAACGGTTATTGCGCTTGCGATTGCCGCCGGTTGCGGTCGAAAGAAAGAGGTGGAAAAGCCAGCCGGCAGTGAAAAAACAGCCGGCCGACAGATTACCATCGGCCTTCTCATGGAAACCTATGATGTCGCGCGCTGGGCCCGAGACGAGGAGTACTTCACGAAGCGAGCGGAGGAACTCGGAGCCAAAGTGCTGCGCGCTGTAGCCAACGGAGATCAGGACAAGCAGAATCAGCAGGCGGACACGTTTCTGACGCAGGGAGCGGATGTTCTTGTGGTAATTCCGAGGGACCTCAAGACCGCTGCCAGAATAGTCAAGAGCGCTCACGAGAAGAATGTGCCGGTGCTGGCCTATGACCGCCTGATTTTGGGCTGCAACCTCGACATGTATATCACCTTCGATAATGAGCTTGTGGGCTACATGCAGGCAAAGGGAGTACTGGAGAAGGTCCCTGAAGGGAATTTCATTCTGTTGGGCGGGGCTTCCAGCGACAACAACGCCGCTCTTCTGAGAAGAGGGCAGATGAAGGCGATACGCGAGCATGAGGAAGCAACGGGAAAGAAGATCAACATCCTGGATGATTCCTTCCTCGACAACTGGGACAAAGAGGAGGCGCGCAGAAAGATCAGCAACCTGCTGACAAGATTCAAGGCCGAGGGCAAGCCGGTCCACGCGATCATAGCCTCCAATGATGGCACGGCTGGCGGCGCGATCGCGGCCTTGAAAGCGGAAGGGCTTGCCGGCGCGGTGGCGGTATCGGGTCAGGATGCTGAGCTGGCCGCATGCCGGAGGGTGGTGGAGGGAACACAGACGGTCACAGTGTACAAACCCGTTCGCCAGCTTGCTTCGGCATCGGCCGAGGCCGCCGTGAGGCTGGCGCGTGGGGAACTGCCGGACGAAATAGCAGCGGCGCTTGGAGTGAAATTGCACAAGCTCAACAACGGGACGATTGATGTGCCAAGCATCTATCTTTCACCCATAGCAGTGACCAAAGAAAACATGCGCGACACCGTGGTGCAGGACGGCTGGCACTCTGAAGAGAAGATATACTCCGAAACCGCTTTTGCCGAATGACGACGGCGCCGGATATAGCGCCCTTTCTCGAAGCACGCCAGATAACGGTTGATTTTCCCGGAGTCCGCGCGCTTGACGGTGTGTCGTTTTCGGTGCGGAATGGAGAAATTCACGCGCTGGTCGGCGAAAACGGCGCCGGAAAATCCACTCTGATAAAAGTCCTGGCAGGAATCCAGCCAGCCGGAAGCTATGCCGGCGAGCTTGTGTTGGAAGGCCGCCCCGTCCGCTTTGGGTCGCCGCGTGAGTCAGCCGCGGCGGGCATAGCCGTCATACATCAGGAGTTGTCCCTTATCCCCCACCTGAGCGCGGCGGAAAATATTTTTCTGGGGGCGGAACCGCGAAGGGCCGGGTTCATTGTGGACTTTGGCGCGATCCAGCAGAACGCGGAGCGAATACTGCGGCGCTTGAATGCGACGTTGGACGTCGCTGCGCCTGTGTCCACATTCGGCATAGCCGCGCAGCAGATGGTGGAAATTGCGCGCGCTATCAGACGAGAGAACCGCCTGCTCATCCTTGACGAGCCAACCGCCTCTCTTTCTGAGCGTGAGAGCAGGCAACTGCTTGCGCTCCTGCGCCAGCTGGCAGGCGATGGACAGGCTGTAGTTTATATCTCACACAGACTGGATGAAGTGCTCGCTGTTGCGGATAGAATTACCGTTCTGAGGGATGGCAAAGTCGTGGAGACAGGCCTGCGAGAAGACTGGACGCGCGAACGACTCATCGCAGCCATGGTCGGGAGAAAAATGACATTCACGCCTCTGGCCTCGTCGCGGAGGAAGGGCGAAGCCGCGTTGCGCGTCAGGGATGTCTGGGCAGCGGACCCGGTGAGCGGCAAACCGGTCGTTGACGGCGTTTCATTTGATCTGCATAGCGGCGAAATTCTCGGAGTGGCGGGATTGATGGGTGCCGGCCGGACAGAATTGGCTCTGACCATTTTTGGCGCATGGATCGGCCGGTGGGGCGGGCACATTTGGCTGGCGAATCGCGCCCGCCCAATACGGTCTATTTCGGACGCCATTGAAGGGGGCATGGCTCTCGTGCCGGAGGATCGCAGACGACACGGACTTGTTATGGACTTTTCCGTGTCCGACAATCTCATGCTGGCTCATCTGCCCCAATATTCGACGGCAGGAGTGGTGGATGAGCCAACTGTGCGACGCGAGGGAGAGAACATCGTTCGAAGGCTCGATATCAGGACCCCCGCCCTCGAAACGATTGTGAAGCGGCTTTCCGGTGGAAATCAGCAGAAGGTGGTTGCAGGAAAGTGGCTGCTCGGCCGGCCGGCCGTCTTGATTCTGGATGAGCCTGCCCGCGGCATAGACGTGGGCGCCAAATTCGAGATGTTCCAGATAATTCGTCGGCTTGCGGATGAAGGAACAGCCGTGCTCATGATATCTAGCGAGTTGCCGGAGGTGCTGGGAACCTCGGATCGTGTGCTTGTGATGAGGAGGGGGCGTGTCAGCGCCGTGCTTGAAGGGACGGATGCCACGCCGGAGCGTATAATGGAGGCGGCTGTTTGAGGATGAAAGATATTGTGCGTGAAAAACGCGGTGCTGCCGTCTTTTTTGGTTCAGGCGCGGCAGAAGCGCGACTGATTTCAATGATTCTGATCCTCGCTGCGATGTGGTTGTTTTTCCGCTGGCGAGTCGGGGCGTTTTATTTCAGTGGGGAGAGCATTGCCAAGCTAAGCCGTGACATGGCCACATGGGCGATCCTTGCTTCAGGGATGACGCTCGTCATCGTGAGCGGCTGCATTGATCTGTCTGTGGGGTCTTTGCTCGCTCTTTCCGCAGCCATCTGCGCGTTCCTGATGGATCCTGAGACCGGCTTGGGGTGGCCTGCAATGGCTGCGGTTCCGCCAGCTATCGTGGCAGCCACGTTGCTGGGCACAATTCAGGGCTCACTGGTGGCATGGTGCAAAATACCCTCATTCATCGTAACCCTCGGCGGAATGTTCGTTTTCCGGGGCCTTACTCAGAAGGTGAGCGCAAAGGATCCGAGGATTCCGGACGCAAGCTGGGTGAATGCCCTTGGGTTCAGCTATATTCCGTCGCGCGCCGGGCTCGCGCTTGCGGTGTTCGGTATATTTGCAATTGCCGCCATGGTATTCTATGAGGCCCATAGAAGAAAGACTATGGGCATGCCGGCAAGGTGGGGCGGCTCTGCCTTCAAGGTCATTGCGTCCGCAGCACTTATTCTCGGCTTCGTCGTAAAGGTGAACCAATATCGAGGCATACCTGCCCAGACGCTTACGATGGCACTGTGCATGATTGCGGTGGCTTTCATCGCAAAAAGAACGGTATTCGGACGTCGCGTGTTCGCCGTGGGCGGGAACATAGAGGCCGCGAGACTTTCGGGAATAGGGGTCGAGATGGTCATCATCGCAGTTTTCACACTGATGGGCTTTCTGGCTGGAATTGCCGGCGTTGTATGGATGGCTCAGAACCAGGGCGCAACTCAAAAGGCCGGCGAGTGGTACGAACTGTACGCGGTAGCCGCCTGCGTCATCGGAGGAACCAGTCTGCTTGGCGGAAGAGGCTCGGTGGCCGGAAGCTTTCTGGGCGCATTGATAATGGCAACAGTAGTCCAGGGGATGGACTACCTTGGACTGGAAAACTGGATGCAACTTGTTGTGCGGGGATCCGTCCTGGTCCTTGCTGTGGGGCTGGACATGGCAGGACGGTCCCCGCGCGCGTGGAAGCGCCGGCGCAGCGTCAGCTCTTCTTCTTCGTAATCGCGTTGAAACCGGATATTTGCTGCGTGACTTTC
>CALETX010000421.1 GCA_937920455.1 uncultured bacterium | reverse complement strand
CGGCAAGGCCATGAATCTGCCATTTGTGAAGCTTCCAGGACGCGAGATCTCGCGGGATGTTCTGGAAAAGCTTCCAACAAAAGCTGTATTTCACTACGGAGTTCTGCCACTCTCGGTCGAAAATGGAATCCTTCTTGTGGCCACCAGCGATCCGCTTAATCCGGCGCTTGTTGACGCGTTGCGGATAGCTTCCGGCATGCGCGTCAGGCTAGCTCTCAGTGTGCGCGATGACATAGCAAAAACCGCCAAACGCCTCTATGGAGTGGGAGCGGAGACGGTGGATCAGATGATGCAGGACAGCCGCTTTGATATTGCCGTTGATGAAAATAGAAAAAAGGCGGATCTGAGTGAACTTGATCAGGAAGCATCCATCGTTAAGTTCGTGAACCAGATTATCCTGGAGGCATGCCGACAGAACGCCACGGATATACATTTTGAGCCGATGGAAGACAGGCTCAGGATACGTTACAGGGTTGACGGCGTGCTTCACGAGACGCCCGTTCCGGCGCAACTGAACAGGTTCCAGGCCGCGATTATTTCCAGAATCAAGGTTATGGCCAACATGGATATCGCCGAGAAAAGGCTTCCCATGGACGGCAGAATCGGTCTCAGGGTGGAAGGTCAGGACCTGGACATAAGAGTGTCAACGATGCCGACGGTGTATGGGGAAAGCGTGAGCCTTCGCCTTTTGAGGGGCAAGGGGGAGTTCATCAGCTTGCGGGAACTGGGCCTTAACGAAAAGGACTCTGCCACTATTGTCAGGATAATTAACCGCCCAAACGGGATCGTTCTCGTGACCGGTCCCACCGGTTCTGGCAAATCCACTTCGCTTTATGCTTTTCTGCACGAGATCAACACAGTTGACCAGCGCATCATAACCGCTGAAGAGCCCATTGAATACGAAATGGCGGGCGTTAACCAGGTGTTGGTTAGACCTGAAATTGGGCTCACTTTTGCCCGGATTCTAAGACACATTTTGAGGCAGGACCCGGATGTGATCATGGTTGGTGAGATACGAGACCTTGAGACGGCGGAGATAGCGATACAGGCTTCGCTTACCGGCCACTTGGTCTTTAGTACCCTTCATACGAACGATGCGGCTGGCGCTTTCACAAGGCTCCTTGACATGGGTGTCGAGCCATATCTTGTGGCTTCGGCCGTGATTGCTGTGGTTGCTCAGAGGCTTGTACGCCGGCTTTGCACTGTGTGCCGTAAACCCGAACACCCGGAATCGTCGTATTTGGAGGGCATCGGATTTCCAGTAGAGCGAATCAGGGGACGGCCATTGTACTCCGCTGCTGGCTGTGAGTCGTGCCGTCATACAGGCTACAGAGGTCGTTGCGGGATATTTGAGATTCTGCAAGTGGGCGAGCAGATCGGGTCGCTGGTGATCACGAGGAGTCCTTCAAGCGTTATCAAGCAAAAGGCGATATCGGAAGGCATGGCGACGCTGCGAGATGACGGTTGGACGAAGGTTCTCGACGGGATAACGACAGTTGAAGAAGTGCTTCGGGCAACTGAGGAGAATGAATGAAGTTCCTCGAAGTCCAAACAGCCTAGGAAAAATGGCAAAGTTTGCATATATCGCAAGGACCAAGGCAGGTCAGAAAGTGGAAGGCTTTGTGGAGGCATCCGACCGCCGCGCCGCGCTGATGTCAGTTGAGCGGATGGGGCATATTCCGGTCTCCCTGACCGACGCAGTCTCGTCCAAGCCTCAGCAGGCAAAGGCCGGCCGTTTCCAGTGGCGGCTTGGCAGACCTCGCATGTCCGGGAGAGAACTTCTGATTTTCACTACCGAATTGAGCGATCTCCTGGCTGCCGGCTTGCCTGTTGGAAACGCCTTGAATCTGCTGGCCAACAGAAAGACAGGCGGTCCGGCCGATTCGATAGTGGAAGAGGTTCGCGACGAGATTATCAGGGGGGCGAGCCTGTCGGATGCTCTAGCGAAGCACCCTGAGAGTTTTTCACGGCTTTATGTTAGCATGGTTAGGGCTGGAGAGGCTGGAGGGGCGCTTCACGAGGTGCTACGTCGCCTCATAGAACACTATGAGCGTGTTCAGGAGCTCAAGGAAAAAATTATCATGGCGCTTGTCTATCCTGCGATCGTGATAGTTGTGGGCGTTGTGACGTTGATCTTCTCAATGATCTATGTGATACCCAAGTTCAGGATAATCTTTGACCAGATGAACGTGGCGTTGCCACTGCCAACACGCATTTTAATAGGACTTAGTGGCTTTCTGGTGCGATATGGATGGGGCATCCTTATTGCGATCCTTATTGCCGCCACACTTCTCAACCGCTGGATCAAGACACAGGTAGGACGTTTGTGGTGGGATGGCATGCTTCTCAAGCTGCCGGTGGTCCGGGGCATTGTATTTTCAGGCATTCTTGCCAACCTGGCCAGAACTCTGGGCACGTTACTTTCCAACGGAGTTCCTGCGCTGCAGGCGCTGGCGATTGCCGAGCAGACCGTAGGCAACGCCGTGCTAAGCAGGGAAATCAGAAGGGCGAGAGAACGGGTCACGGACGGTACCACTATTTCCGGTCCTCTGGCAGCTGGCGGAGTGTTCCCTCCTATGATGACGGATATGCTTGCTGTTGGCGAGCAGACCGGCGACATGGCGGGTTCGCTTGGGCATATAGCACGGCGTTACGAGAATGAACTCAATCGAAACGTAAAGCTTTTTACAACCCTCCTGGAGCCGATACTTATTGTGTTTGTGGCGTTTGGCGTTGGCTTTGTGGCCTTAAGCGTTTTGATGGCAGTGTTCAATTTGACGAATGGTCTTGATGTTTAGAATCAGGCATCCGGCACCGGCCGGAAGGAGGCGGAAAATGATTGGCAGAATTTTTCTGTTCTGGCGACGCGGCGAGAGAGCGGGTGGGTTTACGCTGATTGAGGTGCTTCTGGTTGTCGCCATTCTTGGCATTCTGGCGGGCATTGTGGTGGTAAACTTTGGCGGCAAACAGAAGTCCGCCATGATCAAGGCCACGCGCGGCAGCATCCACAACGTGTGCACCGCCATTGACATGTACGAGACCGATACGGGGCGTTACCCGCCAACTTTGCAGTCTCTCATTCAGAACGACGGGGCCCCAAACTGGAACGGACCATATCTGCGTGGTGGCCTGCCGGCCGATGCATGGGGCACACCGTTGCAGTATACGTTGAAGGGCGATAGCGATTACGAAGTGCGTTCCGCGGGGCCGGACCTCCAGATGGGCAGCTCCGATGACATTACCAGCTTCACTGCGGGAGGTTGAGATATTGGCTCCGTCCTGGCTTCCGGGCCCGTCTGACAACGCCTGCGCGCGTGTTTTCGGCAGGCTAAAGCCCGTTCCGGTCTCACGGATGTATATGCGCGGCATCAGGCTGGTGTCTGGGATCAGGAGATTGCGGTACAGCGGTTTCACGCTCGTCGAACTGCTTCTGGTGGCGGCAATTATAGCGATCGTAGCCGCAGTGGTTGTGCCTGCTATGGGACGTTCGATGCGCGGCCAGAGATTGCGCATTGCGGGCCGCACCGCGGTCATGGTTGGACGATACGCTAGAACAATGGCTATCCTGAGACAGCAGGACTTGATACTCCGAATTGATCTTTCCGGCGCCACAGTTTCTGTAGCCCAAAACGACAAGCCGGTGACATCTAACGAACAAGCGCTGGAGGAAGACGTTGAACAGAAAACGGGTGTTGGCTTTGAAGTGTCGGGAACAGAATCTGGGAGCTCCCTGTTGGAGGGACAGGCGACGTATGCTTTGCCGGCTGGCGGCGCTTCGGTAGCTGAACTCAGCCGTAGACTTGAGGGAGTTGTTGTGAGACAGGTTGAGTTCCTGGACGAGAGCAGCGAACGCCATACCGATGGCGTGGTGTCGGTGCCGTATCGGTGCAACGGCACGTGTCGTCCTCACAGAATCGAATTGGCGGACGACAGAGGTGATACGGTTCTTGTGGAAATTGACGCTCTTGGAGGAGCGAGAATGGAGAAAAGGAGATGAAGCGGGGCTTCACTCTTGTTGAATCGCTTCTGGCTGCCGTGATACTCGCCACCGCCGTTGTAGTTCTGCTTGCCGGAGCATCCCGCTGTCTGGCGGTCATGAAGTCGGCGAAGAACTACCAGACTGCGCTATGGCTTGCGGGGCTGGGGGATGCCGAGCATCCTTTTGTGGAGACAAACGATCTGGAGCTTCTGACGGTTGATAAGAAGATGCATGAAAATGGATTCGCCTACGAGCGAGTTGTTGAGGATGACGATGATGAGGACAACCTCTACGTGGTGAGAACTCGGGTGACATGGCCGGGGCGAGGGGATCGGGTGATGCAGGAGGAGACGACGCGTTATGTTTGGGTCCGTGAGAAACAGTAGAACCGGCGCGTATAACCCGTTGAACCCCATAGTAGGTTTCACACTTATGGAGCTTCTGCTTGCCGTTGCGGTTTTGGCCGGCGTGACGGCTGTAGCTTCCGTCAGCTTTGCGACCGCGCTTTCCGCATGGAAGAGAGGCATGGCTCTCAGCGAAGACATTCATCATGGAGATCTTGTCATGGAGCAGTTGGTGATGGGTTTGCGATCCGCCTATTATCCAGACGCGCGCGACAGAAGCGCGGCGTACGGCATGATTACAGAGAACAATGGAGACGGCCCGGGCGCGGAGGACAAGATGAGTTGGGTGAAGCTGGGGAGAGCGTTGGTAGGAGGCATCCCTGACCTTGCCGAAAGCCCGCACCGGGTGGAATTTTTCGTTGGAGATGACGAAGACGGGAAGCCATGTGCTGCGGTGAGGGCATGGCGCCTTCAGGCGCAGCCGGAAGGTTTTAAGCCCGAGGAAGTCAAGCCGGTGGTAATTTCGAGGCGAGTGGTCGGTTTCAACTGCCGTACCGCGCATAAGATCGAGGGTGGCGAGGTAGAATGGCTGGACAACTGGGAAATGACGAACCGGCTTCCGACTCTTGTGGAAATTACGCTTTATCTGGCGCCTCTTGAAGGGGGCGGACAACCTGTCGAGATCAAGAGGGTCGTGGACATACCTGTGTCGCATCTGGGGTGGCGATGACGTTTGCGCAGTACCATGGACGCGGGAATAAGGCATCTGTGCTGATGGTTGTGCTCTGGATCGTGGGCATACTCGCGATTCTGGTGGGCTTCTTTGCTTTTGACGCTCACCTGGAGGCTCGTTTGACATCCCACATGAGAAAAAGGGCCAAGGCTGAGGCGCTGGCTCGTTCCGGTATAGAGATTGCGAAGATGCTGATGAACAAGAGTCAGGAAGTGAAAGGCGCCGATCCAGAAAGCGAAGAAGCGCAAAAGGATCGTTGGTTTTCTCATGCGTGGCTTCTTTCGAAGGGACTTGCCATAGGCCGCGGCGCTCTTGTTGAGAGATTGGGCGACGGACGCGTTTCGGTCGAAATAGTCCCCGAACCGGCTAGGCGCAATATAAACAACCTCGGAGACACCGATTTGCAGAGGGAAGAAGTGTTGGAAAGAATTCTTGAAGTTGGCGGTATCCCGGAGGAAATGTTTCCGTGCCTGGTGGAATCGTTCCTCGACTGGATTGATGTTGACAGCGAACCAAGACGTGACGGCGCGGAGACTGATGATTATTACGCAAGACTGGACACTCCCTATCGTGCGAAGAATGGTCCCTTAGATACGGTCGGTGAACTTCTGCTTGTAAGAGGCTTCAACAGGGCCGTACTATACGGCGGCATGTTGGATGCTACAAAAGAAGGGGAAGAACCGATTGTAGTTAGCGGGATAGAGGACATGCTGACTACGTATGGTGATGGAAAAGTGAATGTGAATGCAGCATCACAGAGGGTGCTGATGACTCTGCCCGGCGTTGACGATCTGATAGCAAATGCAATAATCGAGGAGAGGGAGGGATGGTATGACGAGTCTGGCCGGCGCAAGGACAGCTCCTTCAAGAGTGTTGATGATTTTATGGCAAGAGTGCCCGAAGTGCCTCCCAATGTACGCGAGATGGTGACGACAGAGTCGGCGATATACAGAGTTACATCGGTGGGACAGGTTGGATCAGTGACATATCAGATTTGGGCCGTGCTTGAACGCGCTTCCCAAGGCGCCACCGTGCTCAGATGGCGCGAAGGCGAATGATAGCGAACAAACTCGGAATATCGTGATGGCGAAGATAGGAATCAGGCAAATATTGGGCCTTCCGCCACGTCGTTTAACTGCGGCCGCGAAGCGCGGCGTCGGTTTCGAATGGACGTCCGTTGCCAGGAAGTCTGGCAAACTCGAGATAGCTGCAAGAGGCTTTGTTTGCGATACCAAAGTTGAAATTTCCAGAGATGTGCCTCCTTCCACTTCTCCTGCTGATAGAGCGGTCCATGTCGGCATTCCTGCCGCATCCCTGCTTCTCAGAGTGCTTGATCTGCCGGATGTGGCTGATGATGAAATCAGTGGTATGGTAGAGCTGCAGGCTGATAAGCTCAGCCCTTTTCCTCTGGAGACCATGGTGATATCCCACGAGGTAATCGA
>CALETX010000420.1 GCA_937920455.1 uncultured bacterium | reverse complement strand
CTCGATGTTCGGCGCTCGATGGAAGGCGTGATTTCCAATCTGAACGCAGCATGCATTGATTCTCGATCCAAATCACTTGTGTCGCTTGGCGAGGAGAGTGGTTTCAAGGGTGGATGGGGCCAGCGATACTACTGGGATGGGCAGAGAGCACCCGAGATTCCGCAGTGCGTATTCGATGAGTATCTCAGCGAGTTATACGACGGTCGAATTGGGGACCTCAACACCGAATGGGGCGCCGCATACGGTTCGTTCCACGATGTTCCGCTTGAAGCGGCCAGGGTCCGCCAGCCGGGTCAGGTGTTCGTGACAGCTCAGGCATGGGAGGCCAAGTCGAGGGATGATGCGGCGCAGGACTTGATTCCAGTGGATGATGCGGCTACGGGCAGCGTTTATCTTGCCCATTCTGCCCCCTATATCGAAACGTATGGATTCTTCGATTGGTATTACCAGCGCTACTGCGACCTGGCCACCGAAGTGTACCGAAAGCAACGCAATCCCGTTCCTCTCACTATCATGAGTGCGCCCGCCGGCTTTTACCCGAAAGTTGACGTCTATAACTTCGCCGGTCTGGGGCCTTTCTATCCAAAAGAAACCGGCCTTGCAGGCAATGCCATCGCCCGCCGTGATTACGGTGATGCGCCGGGTTTTTCTGGAGCCATGTGGGCTTATTTTGACCTGAGGCCGCTTTGGAGCGCGTCGGTGCTTTCCAGCATCATTGCCGGAAATACGCACATTGATTACTGGGTGGACGTGCCGCTCACGTTCAATCCCGATTTCACCCACACCAGAGGGTCGTTTTGGACCAAGGAACTGAATCACCGTTTGAGACCGATCGTGCCCGTGCTGCTGCACAAACGGTTTGCTTTCACCTCTGGGCTGGGCATGTATGTTCCTGCTCAACCACTGCCTAAGGGTCTTTTCGGCAGGCAGTTCAGTTCTTCCATTGCTCCTAACGTGCCGCTTTACTCGGCTCTGGAGGAGTCAGGTTACATGCCCAGGGTTGTGCAACCGCAAAAGCTTGCAAAGATGGGTATCAAGGTTCTGTTTGCGTCGTACGCACAGGTTGTCAGCCCAGAAGAGGGGATGGCGCTGGGGGATTTCGTTAAAAAGGGCGGCATGCTTGTGGCCACGCCATGGCTGGCGTCGTGCTCCAGGCACGGAAACATGTTGCGGGAGTATCCTTCGGAAGAAAGCGGATTGAAAAATCTGTTGGGCTTTGCGCTGCGCAACACAAGCCAGGAGCCGCTTCGCGAGGAGGTTGTGTGGCGGGGCCTGAAGCTGGTCAGCATGGGGCGCGACAAGATTCAAGGTCTTTCCTCCGATGTGGCGAAGGAGGGCGCCTACAAGGACGGAACACCCCTTGTGCTGGAAAGAAAGGTTGGAGCGGGACGAGTTGTCTACATCAACATGATTTATGATTGGGAGGGATGGTGGAACAGTTTCCACGAGCCCGGGAGGGAGGCGTACAGACGGCTGATTGCGAGTCTGCTTGAGGAGGACGGGCGAGTCTGGCCAGAGTACTTTATCTCGTTTACGTCTGCCTCCCCTGTGACGGAAAACAAGGGATGGTGGGGGATGCATATGAAGAGTGTTCCGGCCTCCGGTTCGTCTGTCCCGTGGTGGGCAAGCCAGCTATACAGCGATCCAAGCGGCACAGTGCGATATCTCGGCATATTCGCAGACCATCGCAGTCCGCGTGTGACCGCCGAAGTCAGATGGCGCGAGCCTCGGATAAGGATGCGTGACCTGCTTCGTGGTCAGTCACTGGAAGTGCGTGACGGAAGAGTTGGCATGTCCCTGGGGCCAGGCGAGGCGGCGCTCCTCGCAGTGACTCCCGAACCAGCCCCGAAACTGCAGTGTTCCGCGCCCCGGCTTGTGCAGGCGGGCGAGACGTTGGAGATTGCGATTTCATTTGTGGGGGGGAGCTTGTCTGTTTATGGCGTTGCCGTTGACGTCTATACTCCGGACGGAAGATTGAGCAGAGCGCATTCGGTTGGCGCGGCCGATGTTCCGGGAAATGGATATGTAAGGATCCCGACCGCTCTGAACGATCCCGCTGGAGTATACAGATTCGTTGTACGGGAGCCCGCCTGCGGGTTGGTTGTCGAAGGACGCTTCACTCTGCGTGGCCTCCGAGAAAGCGTCGGCGCTGCCTTGCTCACCCCCTTTCCGCCGCGTGCTGAGGAAAGCTGGCCTGCGGAAGATCTTTCGTCCGCGGAATTTCTGGCGCTCCTTCGAAAGCTGCGGGATATCTACCTTGGAACGCTCGATGGAATGGAGGACAAATACGCGCTGAGCTACTATCTTCATGTGCCTTTCAGACCTGAAAACAGGCACGGTCTGATGCGCCGGCTCCAGCGTGCGGACTGGCTTCGGCATCTGGGAACTGTGGCTGCTGCGCTTCGGGTGGGCGAGATGTTTGTTCTCACTGGTGAGGACTTGAACAGGGATCCCCTCACCGGCCTCGCCATAGATCCATTTGCGGCAGCCGATCCGATGCAATTTGTTGAGCGGCTTGCAAAAGAACGTGGAGCGAGAAGGAGAACAAGCCGCGCTGGTGGTATGTATTCGGAAATCATTGAGTTGGGGACCGGTCGGCTGGTGGTGGTCCATGAGAGTGCGGACCGGTCGGCTTACACGGCGGATGAGTTTATGGAGTGGCATGCGAGGCTAAGGGCGGCTATCGGGGACGAAATTACGAGCTTCAGGCCGCCTGACTGACAAAGAAAGGCGAGTGGGATGTTTCTGATGAGCGCCATTTCGTTCCTTCGCCGTCTTGTTTGACAGCGGGTCCCTCCGTTTCGCCGGCGCATGTGGCGCGGACCTTTGGGGCTTCCAGGCAGCCGTTGGCGGATATCGAACGAGGCGGCTTGCAAAGTGAGAAAGAGGCGCTAGCATTTGGCTCTGCGATGAAAGTTGAACTGTTGAGCATCACTCCAGATCCTGAGCGCGTAATAGAGTTGGCCGCTCGCACGTGCTATCAGAGCGTTGACCGCATGAACGAGGCCACGCTGGGTCATCTGCTTGCAAAGCTGCTTATGTCGGGGCATGAGTCGCCGTTCGAGCATGCCTATGCCACATTCCGTATATCGGGTTGTTCGAGGGCCATGACTCACCAACTGGTCAGGCATAGGCTGATGGCAGTCTCTCAAAAGAGTCAACGGTATGTTTCCGAAAAGTCATTCGAATACGTGATTCCACCGTCTGTGCCCACGGAGAGGGTGGAGGAATTCAAGAACGATATGGAGACGATCCGGCAGATGTACATCAAATGGAAGAACGCTGGCCTTCGCAACGAGGATGCTCGCTTTGTTCTGCCGAACGCCTGCGCCACTGAGATAATAATTTCCGCCAACTTCCGCGAGTTTCGTCACATATTCAAAGTACGTTGTTCTCCCCACGCGCAGTGGGAAATTCGCGAGGCCTGCATGTTCATGCTTAAGGAATTGAACAAACACGCCCCGCATGTTTTCGGTGACCTGGCCGCCAACTTGGGGGTGGAGAACTAAATGGCCTCGGCGCTGATGGATCTTCTGGGCCGGTCTGTTATCATCGGCAGCGGGGCTCTGGGGACATGTCTGCGGCGGACAGGCGAAGGGGCGACAGGTCTTCCGGTGGAGTCATTGAACCTCCGGAACCCCCAGGCTGTCCTTTCCCTGCACAAGGCGTACGTTGACGCAGGCTCGCAGATCCTCGTAACGAACACATTCGCAGCAAACAGGCCGGCGCTCGAAGAGGCCGGATTGGCGGCATTTCTTGCTGAAATCAACCGCGAAGGAGTGCTTCTTGCCCGTAATGCCACGGCAGGGCGGGACGTCATGGTATGGGCTTCGGTGGGGCCTCTGTCGCTAGGTTTGAGGCTGTCTGATTTTTCGGATGATGCCTTGCGCGAACTTTTCCAAGAACAGTGCGAGGCGCTGGTTGGAGCAGATGCCATTGTGCTTGAGACGTTTGTTGATCCGCGCGAAGCCGCTGCGGCTCTGGATGCCGCGAGGAGCACAGGCCTTCCGGTGATTTTTCAGATTGGAAACATCGGCGGCGGCCGTGACAGGCTTCAGCGGCTGGCTGAGCTTGCCGACCTTGCAGTTGCTCAAGGAGCAATGGCTGTTGGCGCTAACTGCCAACAGACGAGCGATCTGATCGAGACAGCCGGTTTTTTGCTCGGCCGATCTTCGGTGCCTGTCACAGCCGCTCCGAATGCCGGCCATGCGACCGTTGATCGTGGAGCAGTGATATATCACTTTGCCCCCGAAGATCTCAGAAAAGTGGGCATTGTGCTGTGGGAGATGGGCGTTTCGGTGGTGGGCGGTTGTTGCGGCACCACACCGGATCACATCCGCGCTCTTGCAGGGGCGATTGCCGGCAAACCCGTTGTACCGAGGCAGGTTCCGACAATAACAACGATATCGAGCGTGTCCACCCGGCCTTCAAGAGCGAGGGCCGTCAACCCGGTGAGGGAGCTCATACGGAGCGAGCAGTTCCTGGTCAGCGTAGAAATTCGCGCTGACAGGAGGAGCAGTCTGGACGATATCCTTGCAGGCGCAGCCACAATAGCTGCGGAAGGAGCCGATCTGTTCGATGTGCCGGATAATCCAGCGGCAACGGTCGGAAGGGATGCGATGGTTGTGGCGGCCCGGTTGCAGTCAGCATTGGGTCGGCCGGCGTTTCCACACAAGTCGGTCGTTCAGGGAAATCTGCTCCAGTTACATTCTTCCTTGCTTGGATGCTGGGATCTCGGTCTCAAGGCCGTGCTTGCTGTGACGGGCGATCCGCCGTCAGTCGGCCATCTGGCCGGCATGGCGAAGTTAGTGACAGATATCAGAAGTTCAGTCGAACTGTTGAGACTCATACGTGAGCTGCGGAATGGCAGGATGATAAACGGCGAAGAAGTGGGCGATCCGCCTGACTTTTGCGCTGGATGCGCTGTGGGGCAGCCCACTCCTCAGCAGTTTTCCTGGCTCAGGAAAAAAGCGGAGGCGGGAGCAGAGTTTGCGTTTTCGCAACCAGTTTTTGACGCTGATGTTTTTCTCCGTCTCAGCGAAGGCGTTTCTGGAATGGGTTTGAGGGTTTTCCCGGGGGTGATGCCTCTCGTGAGCAGGCGATTGGCCGAAGCGCTTGCGGCTGGCCGGGTGCCAGGGGTGAGGGTGCCCGAAAACATTGTGGAAAAATTCCAAAGATACGGTGCTGCCGCGGATCAAAGAAAACTGGGACTGGATCTCGCGAGGGATCTCGCTTCACGTCTGATTGCTGAAGGGGCTTCGGGCATATACCTAATTATGCCCTTTGGCCGCGGCTGCTATGAAGAGACAGCCTGTCTTGTGCGCTACATAAGGAATGCCGCCTCTGCAAGGTGAAAAGGGATGGGCAATGTCAATGCAGTGTCAAGGGAGGATAAGTTGACAGGTATATTTGCGCATCCGAAGTGCAGGCAACATGACCCTGGCGAGGGCCATCCTGAGTGTCCGGCCCGCTACGACGCTGTTTTGGACGGCATAAGAAGCTGTGTGCCTGAGGATCGCGTAGAGTATGTAGAGCCCCAGCCGGCAACTGACGAGCATGTTCTTATGTGTCACACGCGCGAATATTTGACGACGGTGAAGCGAGACATGGAACTGGGATTTCCTTCCTTGACGACCGGCGACACTGATATCTGCGAGCGAAGCCTGGAGGCCGCTTATATGGCTGTCGGTTGTGTTGTGGCAGCAGTTGATGCGGTGGTTGCGGGCAGGGTCGCAAATACATTTTGCGTAACGCGGCCGCCTGGCCACCACGCCACGTCATCTCGTGGCATGGGCTTTTGCATATTCAACAATGTGGCAATAGGAGTAAGGCATGCACAGCGCGCCCACGGGATCGGCCGCGCGTTGGTGGTTGACTGGGATATTCATCACGGCAATGGCACACAGGAAATCTTCTATGAAGACCCGTCGGTGTTTTATTTCAGCACCCACCAGTGGCCGCTCTATCCGGGCACCGGGCGTTCGGATGAGACTGGGAGAGGGCAGGGGTGGGGTTTCACGCTGAACTGTCCGTTTGCGTCAGGTTCCGGACGAACCGAGATTATCGGCGCATTTAGAGAAAAACTTTTGCCTGCTATGCGCAAGTTCATGCCAGAAATGGTGTTTGTTTCCGCAGGATTTGACAGCAGAGCAGGAGACAGGCTTGGTCAGTTTACGCTCGAGGACGACGATTTCGCGGAGATGACTAGAATAGTTGTCGCAGTTGCCGCAGAGTATTGTTCAGGTCGCATTGTTTCCTGTCTGGAGGGTGGTTACTCGCTGGACGGCCTTGCATCGGCCGCTGGAGTTCATGTCAGAGAATTGGCCGCTGCCTCCGTGGAGGGATGCCGGAGATAATCGGCCGCTTTATCCACGCTGTTTGCGCAAGGCGCGCTTGCCGGAGGTCGTCCGGTATGCTATTCAGGACATGGGACTGGCGATCAGACGTGGGAGATGCTGACGGTGAAAAGCGGCTTTCTTGACAGGCTGATTGAGCGGGTGGACAAGATTGATCCCCGCAGTCTTCAGACTCATTTCTTGCGTCTTGCCAGGGAGAAGGGGCTTCTGGAAACGATTTTTCAGTCCATCCAGGAAGGCGTGCTTGTTGTGGACGCTGACGGTTGCCTCATGTATGCAAACAGGGCGGCGGAAAACCTCTTCAACTTTTCATTCGATGTTGCTCGCGGAAGGCCTGTGGCGGGTTATTTGAGAGGTATAGACTGGGATCGTATCCTGAACTTTGACGAAGCGGAGTGGTCCAGGTTGCTGACGCAGGAACTGGAGGTGAGTTATCCAGAGCACAGGTTTGTCAGTCTCTATGCGGTTCCTCTGCCCGCGCCGGAGAAAGGCGCTGTTGTGATGCTGAGGGATGTTACAAAGGATCGTATTCAGGAAGCGACTCTTGTGGAGACGGAACGTCTGAACGCCGTCAAGCTTCTTGCGGCCAGCGTTGCGCATGAAATAGGGAATCCGCTCAATGCGCTGAACATTCACCTTCAACTGCTGGAACGCGAGCTGAAAAAACTAGACGCCAGCGTAGCCGGGCCTCTGGGGGAACTTATTACCGTTGCCAGAAATGAGGTGCACAGGCTGGATCTGATCATAAGTCAGTTTCTCCGTGCGGTGCGTCCGGCAAAGCCGCGGCTGGTTCTTGCGCGCGTGGACGCGATTCTCGAGGAAACGCTTGCTTTGATGAAGCAGGAGATAGTGGCTCGCAGCATAGCGGTGGATGTGGCGAAGGCGGAGCAGATTCCAAGAATCAAGGTTGACAAGAATCAAATGAAACAGGTGTTTTTCAATCTGATCAAGAACGCAATCCAGGCCATGCCGGACGGCGGTCGCATCATGATTGGGATGAAAGCGACTGACAGGTTTGTTGTGATTTCGTTCAAGGACACTGGTGTTGGAATAGCGCCGGAGGGTTTTGGGCGGCTTTTTGAACCTTACCAGACAACAAAGCCCGGCGGTTCGGGCTTGGGGCTCATGATTGTTCAGCGTATTGTTCAGGATCATGGCGGCCAGATCGAGGTATCGAGCAAGACCGGGACGGGCACTGTTGTTACAGTGTATCTGCCACTGGCCGAGCCGCGGGTTCGTCTCCTGCCGCGGGCGTCGGCAGAGGCATTGACTGGGGGAAAGAGGTCATGAGTTCGGAGAAAAGCCGCCCGGCTATTCTGATTGTTGACGACGACAAGAACACGCGCGATGGATTGCGCAGAGCTCTTTCGAACGACTATACAGTCTTTACAACCGACAGCGGCGAAAAGGCGTTGGAAATACTCTCCCAGAACCAGATAAGCGTGCTTGTGACCGATGTCCGAATGCCGGGCATTGACGGCCTCACGCTCATGAAACGCGCTCTTGCCCAGAATCCCAGCCTTGAATGTATTTTGCTCACAGCCTATGGAACAGTCGAGATGGCAGTGGAGGCAATGAATCAGGGCGCGTTCTACTTCCTCACCAAGCCGGTAAACCTTGATCAGTTAGAGGCGCTGCTCAGACGGGCGGTCAGGTCTGTCGAGATGGAGGCCGAGAATATCAAGCTCAGGCAGGAATTGGACGACCGTTACGGACTGGAGAATATCGTTGGAAACTCTCCGCCTATGATTCAGCTTTTCGAGACTATACGACAGGTTGCGCCCACACAGGCCACAATACTGATTCAGGGCGAAAGCGGCACGGGAAAGGAGCTTGTGGCGCATGCAATCCACAGGCTCAGCACAAGGTCACGCGGCCCATTTGTGGCTGTGCACTGCGCGGCGCTCTCGGCTACTCTGCTTGAGAGTGAGCTTTTCGGCCATGAGAAGGGCGCTTTTACGGGCGCAACGCATCAGAGACGCGGACGGTTCGAAGTGGCGGATGGAGGCACCCTCTTCCTTGACGAAATTTCGGAAATAGATCCTTCGATTCAGGTGAAACTGTTGAGGGTCCTGGAGGAAAGGCGTTTTGAGCGTGTGGGAGGCAACGAGCCTGTCGAGGTGGAC
>CALETX010000419.1 GCA_937920455.1 uncultured bacterium | reverse complement strand
TGCGGGACGATGACTGTGCATATTCATTTGCCATGTGGCTGTTCGGTCATCTGCATTTCAAGAGAATGCGCCTGATTTCAGCGTGTCTTTCGAAAAAACATGGCTTCTGAGACGCACAGGATGTTCGGGCCTGCCACATCTGTGCGCCTTCTTGAGTGAGTGATTGCAGTTCGTCGCGAGCCCACTTGCGGAATGATGGGTTGAGGCAATTGTTTTCAGATCGCCACGATGTTTCGGTTTGAAGCCGCAGCAGCCTCGCTGAATAGACGAATTCTTTTAGAAGATCACGCGTTGGGCCGCGGCTCTTACAAATGGCGGCTGCATATTCGGCTTCTTCTGCTGTTTGACGCGCTGCGACCACATCCATTGATGAGATTGCCGGCTGCCTATGCCCGCGTCTCATGAGGGTGCTTCGGCAGGCGAGGGCCCGTCCAAGACGTTCAGTATCAAAAAATCTAACCGCCGCTTGTTCGTACCAGGAGCCGATTTGATCGGCCGGCGGGGCGGGCGCATGTGCGGCCCATGATGTGGCGGCCAGATGAGGCCAATAATAGCCGAACGGCAGGCTATGGCTTTCCCAGAGGGTGTTAATGATGCCTATGGCGCCGCGCGCAGCGCCGTAATCGGCGAACCAAAAGGTATTTTCCACCATGTACATTCCCGGACAAACGATCACGTCAAAACCCATTTTTCGCCACACATCAACGGAAGGGTACCGGCGATGGAGTGTGTAATGCCAATCCAGCAAGATAATATCGCGGGGGAGGCCTTCTGTGGCGTCAGGGAACACCCACAGCATATCGTCCCACATCATCATTCTCTTGCCGTGCGCTTTTATCACTTCATAGAGACGCATGATGTGATGGCGATAAATTCTGCCTGGCGACCATCCGGGAAAGGCGCGGCGGCAGCGTGGGCATAGGCCTAGATATCCGGACTCGTCCGCATTGATGTTAACGTACTCTGAGCCTGATGCGCGGCATAGTTCGGAGAAGATATTTTCGAAAATTGACGCTGTGTCAGGATGCGCAACGCAGAACTGATAGCTGTTTGAGCCTGCCTCCGCAAGGTGAGCGTACTTGGGATGTTTCAGGATACCGGGGCAGTGTCCGAGCGATGTTTGCGAAGGTATGACGTCTATGCCGTATTTTCTAGCGGCGTGTTGAAGACTTGTCAGATCATTCAGCGTCCAGGAACCGGCCGGCGAGAATTCCGGGTGGCTGTTGTATCGCATATGATTTTCGAAATACATGAGTATGGTGTTGATCCCCTGAGAGGCGAGAACCGGAAGCATTCTTTTCCAGTAACCGGCGCTCAGCACAATCGCGCCTCGGCTGGTGTCATACATTATGCCGCGGATGTCGAATCTGGGGCGGCTGGGCCATCGCATGGATTTGGAGCAGGCATTCGGTGACAATTTGCGCCTCTCGGAAGCCGGCTGCCTGGAGAATTTCAGGCAGGGGAAAAGTTGTCCGTCGTTATACACATAGCTCGTTTTTTTCCCAAGGGCCCAATATGTCCATTGGAACCCAAGCTTGTCATTGCGGCACAAGTTGCCGCGCCAAACAGCGCCAGCTTCGGGAGGCATAAGTTGAAATGCGCCGAATGGGATTGCCAGTTCCAGTTGCCACCCTTGTCCCGTCAGTTTGACCGCAGCCCGCGCGCCATCTGGGGGCAGGAATTTGAACGTTCCCCAGCCGGGATCATCTATGACGCGGTGAGCGAGGCCGACCGTGCCCGCGGCGTTGACTGCGATTACAAAGGCTTCAATGCCGGGATTCCCCGGATTCAGATAAATTTCAACGCAATCGTCATTCCAGACCTGGGCAGAAGATTGCGCCTCGGCTTTGAGGAGAGCTGGTTGCTCTTCGTGACATATAAACGCGACATAAATGTTACGCCGGTCCCACAGCATTGCGGCCGAGGTTTTCTTGCCCGTTGGCCGGTCGGTTTCCACGGAGATAAAACGATGTATCCACATGGCATCCTGCCAACAGGGACTCTGGATCCATCCGTCCAGGGCAGGCGGCATGCGGGCAAAGCGGATTTCATAGGTGGGGATATGGAACGGGATCTTCAGCATAGCTCCTCCAAGTTTCCAGGCACCGATCGCATGAGCCGTTTGTTATCGAATGATGAGGCGAATTGCAACAACGGCATTTACACATGAAAGCCGATCCGGATTTAGCTTGTTGGACAAGAATTGCGCAGGAATGATGGAGGTGAAAATCGCTCAAGAGTTGTGCAAGCTGGATGAAGCCATGTGTTTTGAGAGTGTCTCGCCACATTTTTTGCTTTCTTCGTGCAATATCCGAAATATGGCAATCAAAGCGGCGCCCATAGGACAGGAGAAAGCATTTGTCGGTTTGACCTCTTGCTGGAATCAGATAAAATGGCATGGTCATGGCCACGGAAGAATCTGGCTTGGTTGTTGCAATATTGCGTGCTGCGTTGGGACACGGGCCACCAGAGCTGTTCGGTCTAGCCTGGCCAGCCCTAAGAAGGCAGAAATCATGAAGTTGCGGGGGGCAGCGAATGCCTCTCTTGCCGCCGATTCAAATCCGTTGGTGGTATTCGTCAGCCCAGCTTGGCCGTGTGCTTTGCCATTCCTTTAGCATTCAGTCGGTTCATGGCTTGTGAATCAATATGTCTCGACTTTTTCGCGTCTTGATCTCTCCCCAGCGCAGACATGGTCATCAGCACGCGTAACTAACATGACACCGGCGATCTGTTTGGCTTTCGTACCGTTTCATAGAGATTTCGCCAGACACGCATCATCGAACCATGCCGTGCCGGTTCCTTCCAGAACGAAATACGGCATCACATAGGCCGAGTTGCCGCTGTCGAATTCAACAGTGAGAAGCGTCCAGTCCGTCGTATCACGCAGCCCGCGACTCTGAGCACGCAGCCTGATGTTGTTGTAGGTGTAGGCATAGCTTGCAAGTTCCAGCCTGGCAGCGCCGTTTACGGCTTGTGTCTTGACCCACGCTGAGAAGCGGCAGCGACTGTTTGGCTTGACCTTGCAAACCGCGCCGGTAGGAAAGACAGCGAGCCGTTCGGGCTTTTCTTGCCGCAGACGCAGGGAACGCTTTCCGCTGTGCGCTTCTTCGTCAGTCCATGCCACAGTTCCTTCGCCATCATGCGGAAGGGTGATGATCGGGCAGTCTTCCGGAAGCCAGGGGTCCACGGCTTGCTCGAATGAGTTGACAGCCTCCATGCGGAACGGGAGCGCTACTCTCTCATTCCACCATTTCTTCGGCTTCACAGGATCGGCGGCACGGTTGAGTATTTCGCGTGCCAGCGCGGCCGGCAGACTTACGAACTCCAGGTCCATGTGAAAGTGAAAGTATCCATCTTCTCCGAGGTTATCCTGGCCGGCGTTACTGAAGACTATGTGCTCGTCGAACAGGGCCGAACATGTTGCCGCCCTCAATGGGACATTGGTTTTGTGGATAATTAGCGCCGGATTGAACACCGGATGCGCTGCGTAGGCTATCCAGGCGCGTGGGTACGGCAGATTCCTTCCGCGCCACGGCCCCCCACCGTCCCGCATGCCCGCGTAGTCTGTGCATTGGAAGAGCGCATTTGAGTGGACGATCCGTCGCAGCTGGCCATCGGGATTTTCCCAGATGCAGTGCGTCCATCGGCGCTTCTCTGGGCGGTCTTCGACCGCGCCTGCGGTCATAAGGTTGAATCCCTCAAAGCCGTCCGGGTCCATCTTTCGGGCGTCAAGCCTAATGCGCCACGTGTACTGGCCTCGAGTCGAATCGTAGCCGACTGTCAAGCGCCAGGAGGCGGTTTCTCCCTCCTCAGCATCCAGCGAGATGATTGCGACGAGCTCTTGGCCATTCTTTTTTTCCCAAATCCAGCGCACAGAGCCGGTTTTCCAGTTCCGCGGCCAACCCTGAATGCCGAAGTTCAGAAACGTGTTGTGGACAGTGTGCAGGTCCACAACTTCCCCCGGCGGCTCTGGATTGGCCTTGATGTCCGGCTCGAAGGGCGACAGCGCCCAGATATCCAGAAACAGCGGATAGAACTTGGCGAGCTGCCGTCTTCCATCGAATACGCGCCAAGCGTCGCCGTCGGCTTCTACGCGAAAAGATGGCGGATATGGCTCAGCATGGCTTGCTTGCAGGGACTTCAGTATATGTTCGTACATGTGTGCTCTCCTTTTGCCTAGTGATTCTTCTGCTCTGCCGGTTTTGGATGGAGCAGTATTCGTTGTTCTCCTGGACTCAGTGTGATGGATTCACTCGTCCAATCCAGACCAGGCAGGTCCATGGCGCGCGTCAGGCTTGCGGTGACGCGCGCGTCGGTAGGATTATTGACTGAAACATGCCACAGCGGCGGGTTCTGTCCCTCGGCATCTTTAAGGCATACTACTTCGATGAAGAAATCCTTGCCTGAGGGATCTGCGACCACCGGATGGCCGACGACTAAGTGATGCAGCGCAGCCTGACCCGATGGCACAGGGAAATAGACGCGCCCGTCAAAGTCTGGAGCTAGGTTGCGGAACCGATTCTGCGGCTTGCCGTAACGGCCGGCGCCGACATAACCATCCTTCTGCCAGATTATGGCGCTCCAGCGTGGATTGAAGCCTGACACCCGGAACGGCAGATTGGCATCGAGTAGGTCGGCCGATCCCGGCACCTTGATTTCAACAGCGCCATCTTCGGCTATCAGTTCGATCACTCCAGGAGGCGCGTCTAGCCGCTTGCCGCGGATAAGTTCGAAGCCATCTGGTTGCTGGAAATAGCGGATCCATCGCACTAACGCATCGGTATCCGGGATTGGTCGGTCCATTGGCCAGGCCGTGTAAAACCACTCGATGGTGTGGCTGTCGCCAGCCTTGACTGGGAAACCTTCTTTGGGCAACGCCTGGTAGAGAATAGGGCGTTCGGGGGTGATGACCAGATTTAACGGCACTCCGCGGTTGACGAAGAGGAAAGAATTTGCCTCGTTTGGCGAGATTGCGGCGAACCAGTCGCCTGTCTCAATTGTCCAAGTCGTCGCATGCGGCGCAGGCAGCCTGCCGGATGGCGCGGCATCACGCGCCCTCAGGATGCGGTCCTCTCTGCCGTGGATTACCATCACATTTGCCTCGATGTCCTGTCGCCATGTGTAGGCGAGTTGTCCTTCGTAGAGGATGAAGTCCTTCTTGAAGGTATTGATGTGGGTGAACAGCGTTGCGGTCGGCCCCAAGCGGCGTCCCATAGGCCCCCAGCCGGTGGCAATGCCGTCCTGATACTGGTCCCAAAGGGTGAAAATACCCACCATTTCCACAAGTGGCGCCGGCTGGATGGGACCATAGTCGGTCCAAGGCAGACGGTGAGGCGAACCAGGCAATTGGACCCCGCGCATGATCGAACGCCCACGCCAGGCACGATCATCGCACAGCTCCATGACCGGCGTTTGGTAGGGCCGCCCACCTTGGCATCCTTCGCTGGTCCGGAATTCGGGTATCATCTCCCCGAAAGACAGCAGCTCCAGCTTGCCGACAGATCCTCCCATGCCGTCCCAGATGTGGCCTAAATCTGGAATTTGTGGGATGGCATTGTACCGCTGCCAGCCTGGACCGCGGAACAGGCGCATGCTGCCCTCATTCACGTGATCCCCACAAAAAACACAAGCCGGTGCGCCGTCATTCCACCCGCGCAGCGGAAACGATACGGCCTTTCCTCCTTTTATATCGGTGGCCACCACAGACATGTTTCGCTGGAGCGAACCGCTTAGGAACAGCCGCGTGGAGAACTCCTTGGCGCCATTCGGCAGAAAGCGGCGGAATAGTCGGTCGCCCTCATAGATGCTGATATCCTTCAGCCCGGATTCGGCTACAACCTGAAGAAATGCGGTGGCCAGCATACGGTCGGCGGCGAACAGTTCGCCGGCGTAGGCGCCGGTGCGATACATCCCAAGTGGCCAGTGAAGAATCAAGGGCCCGGTGGATGGAAACACATTGAAGGCCGAGTACTGCGAATTCCACCTGAGGGCGTTGTCCCACAGAGTCCTGACCGTCGCCGCTTCGGCGTAAGTCAGACCCCGACCATTGTCAATAGCCGCCGCTAGACCTGCGGGTGAATCGAGCAAATGGATTGCCACCGGTGTCCCCGGCATCGTGCCTGCGTTGGTCAGAAGATATTGATCTGTGACGTCTTCTACCAACTTGTTGTCGCGGTAATAGAAAACGCCGACCATGCTGAACAATCGGAGGTCGTGAACTGCCATGCCGCCGGTTTTCATCGGCTCAGTGAAATCGAAGTAACCCATCGAGTTGATGCTGTCATACTTCGCTTCGAAAATAAAATCAATGAACCGGCTCGTATCCCATCTGCCGTCGGCGTCTTGCGGCTGTAGTATGAGAGTCTTCCTGTCCGGCGAGAGATACTTGTCGTGCAGAAACAGAGGATCGAATCCGAAATGAAAGAACTGGTTGCCGAGGTTGGTGCGAATGCGATAGCCGGCAAGCAACAGCAGGTCATCGTCGCTGTTCGTATTACAGTCGGCGACGAGTTTTCTCAATTCTGCCTGGGTCAACTCGCCAAAATGTTCAAGGAATATGATGAATGAAAGCCCCTTGGCCCGCGCCACAGCGGCGTATTCGGCCACAGTGCCCTGTCCCCCGGAATAGGCGGTGCGCGGGCCGATGATACCCTTGTGCAACTTGACGTGGGGAGGCGATAGATATGGATTCAGGTCAATCGTCACGGGTTGGAGATACGGAAGGTGGCCGTCAGCGTTGGGCTTTTCGAGCGGGCGCTTCCAACGGTCGGCGGCAGCGACGTAGCCGCCCAGCTTGCCTTCGCTGAGGCTCGGTGCGGCAAGCCAGCGGAACGTGTTCTCGAGCAGTCTGCCGAAATCAGAGGAGTGGTTTTTCAGTCCCTTGTCCAGCATAACGCCGTTGTGCACCCACGAAAGGCCGGAAAGGATGTGGTAGAACGGATGTGCATGGAATAGGGCCAGACGGCCGGGACCGAGGTCGCGTATGGCGAAAAGAACCGGCTCGGCCACCCCATGTGGGCGGAAATACGGCGCCTCGTACCAAGGAACGCCAGGTTTCTTTTCCTCCAGATGGAGCGGCTCGCTGCGGCTACCCCTGGGGGCTCTCATAACGACTGTCCAGCTGTCCTCCACATCAATCGGACCAGCCGTGAACCAGTAGTCGTTTTTGGGGTACCAGACCTGCTTTACACCCTCAGAAACCGGCGAGGGCGCCACATTGTCGGTGAGGTAGAATACATGGCCTAGTCGCTGATGAAGGACGAATCGGTCTTCCGGGAGCACGACCTGTTCGAGGGGCTTGCGCGCTCCCCAGCGCGCAAGCGCTTTCTGCGTCGAGTTGTAAAAGCGGGGGTCATGGTGATGCTGCAGAAGGTTGAACATCACGCCGCCTCCTTCGGCCAGGAACTGTTCAACCAAACTCAGGGTTTCCTCCAAATTCGGACCGGCAGCAGGTCCGCCACTTGGCTCGTGCGTCACCTGTCTGTCTTGCGGGAAGTCAATCAGTAGCAGGACATTGTAGTTCTTCAGGCGCTCCCAGTTGAGTTCGTGATGGGCGATACTGTCCATTTCGAAGCCGGCAGCCTGCAGCCGCTTCATATAGTCAAGGTCCGGTACGCCCCCCCACGTGTCAAGCAGGATGGCCGGTTTAGGTGGCGATTGCGCCTGGCCGCCAGGGCTGAAGACGGCAGCAGAGAAGATCACAGCCAGTATGATCTTTATCATGTTTGTTCCTTCATGTTCCTTTGTCTGGCAGTAGCACTTCACTCCATCTCTAACGTCTTCTGTCCCCTGGCTGGCACTGTTGCCTTTAGCGTTCGGTTTTTGATCAAGCTAAACGCTGGATTGACTGCCAGCGCAACATCCATTGGTTTGTCAGCTGGATTCAACAGCTCCACCCTCCATTTGCCGGTAGGCTTGCCCTCTGCGTCGGTGTATTGGGTTGCAAGAATGCGCAAGTCAGGCTGATCACAGGTGATCAGATTGCCAATCACCACCTCGATGTCTTGGCGGGCTGCGTCCACCTGGGCATAGGCCACGCCTGCCGTGGTTACGCCCACCGGCCGGTAGTTGCCGTTTTTGGGTTCGAAATAACCGGCAGTCCAGTTGGGGTTGATTCCGGTGACGATGAATGGTGTGCTGTTGACCTTGAGTGGCTGTCTGCTGATAGTGAATTGGGCGAGGTAATTTTTGGCCGCAAGCGTGGCGCCGATCCAGTGGTCGCTCAGCATACCTTGCTTGATTATGAGCCAGCTTATATCTGGCTTCAGGGGGTTGTCCATCACCTGCTCAACGGTTTCGAAGCGCCAAGCATACTTTTGGCCAGAAGGGATAATGGAATCCTTGCTGCGCGGAGCAACACGCAGCGCCGCGTGATAGACCTCCTGCATGTTGGCGTTCCGCCCTTTGACGATCAGGAAGGCGTAGCCCAGACCCAGGCCGTGTATGCGAGCGGTGAAGCCTTTGGCAGTATGAATTACTATGGCGCTTCCGTCAGGCAAATCGCCGACTTCGGGTTTGTTCGCGTTCGCTACCTCAGCCAGATCGCCTTCCTTGACCGTCCCATCCGGGAGAAGCACTTGGTAAGGTGTGGGAGCCTCCACGGGGAGAGCGTTTTCCCAAAGGACCTGGCTCAAGCCAGGGACAAAACCGAAGCCCTTTACCGGTTCGAGTTCCTTGAGCGTTTCACCCCACACCTCCTGCATCGCATAGTAGGCGTTGTCACGAGTGCCTGTGTATCCGTAGGGATAGCCATCCCATGCGGTGACATTCCATCCTGGATGGATATAGACCCGTCCGTGGAGCTGATACCATTCTTGCCGTAGAGTTTCGTGCCGCACGTCGTCACGCGGCTCTGGCCGCGTCCAGTTGTGCCAAGGATTCGTCTGGTGAACGGTCAGTTTAGGGAAGTAGTGTGCGCTTGATGCGCGTTCAAGAAAGACGTCGGGCGACACTAAATCAAGCCGATAGCGGCGAGACTCATATCCGGTGCCGGCGATCGTGCACGGATAGGCGTTCGCCGCTTGGACCCAGGCGGGCACCATTTTGAGGCAGCCCTCTGCCCATGCGTTGCCGTGACCCGGTTCGGCCCCAATGCCCGAAGGCGCGTTGATGCGGTCGCCGCAGTAGTTGTAGAGCCGCTGCTGCTGTTCTGTCCAGATTTCCATGGTGACAGCGCGACGTCCTTTGGCATCTTTGCCGGTCAGGATAAGATGGCGGTTCTGGTCTTGCGGGATCACCAGTTCGGCACTGAATTCCTTCTTGCCTTTCACATCGAACGAACCGATCACCTTCCGTCCATCGTACAAGGTCAGCTCTTCAAACGGCTCGTCGCTGGCGGCGTCAATGCGCAACGGGAGGCGAGCGTAAAATGGCATGAACCAGTCCTGATATTCGACCGAGGCGTAGCGTTCAATCCAGTAGCGAGGGTATTCGACACCTTTCCACTGGTACCCCCCACGGAAACGAAGGCTTAGCCTTGGCCCCTCTGTTGCACAAGGGCCCCACCAGCCACGGTAGTTACCGAAGCCCGGGTTCCATTCGTCTCCTCGGCTTCCAACATGCACGTCCACCTGCCCCAATCCTGCGGGCAGATGCGGGTAGCGGCCGTCGTGCGCAGCGTTGACCACCACATGCGGCCTGCCTTGGGCCAGTACGCCCTTTAGCTGAGCCGGGTCATCAAGTAGTTCGATGGCTAGTGGCGCCGGGTTGACATTGGCCTCGACCTGTTCGAGATAGGTCTCGATCTCGTCGTCAATAACCGTTCCGGCCGCGTCTCTTGCCAGGACTGAAAAAACGCCGTACAGCTTGTAATCCCAGTAAGGCGTGGCATTGTCCTTGTGACGCATGAATCCAACCGTGGTTGTTGTTTTGAAGTCAAGATGGTATGGACCATCGCTCATCCCTTCTTTGATGATGACCGCATTGTCCGCGTCCAGCATTTTCTGAAGGGGGAATGGCATAGCGCAACGTCCGTCAACCACGAAGCAGTGGTTTTCTCCTCCTGTGGCCATTCGCATCCTGTAGCGCATACCAGGGTAGCATCGGAAATCACCGGTGGATGCTGCCTGGCAGTCCTTTTGCAGCGCCTCCCACTTCACGGCATCCATGCGACTCATATCCTCAAGAAAAACCAGGAAACTCAATCCCTCGGCCTTGGCGGCGGCAACCCAGTCGGCTACCGTACCACGGCCACCTGAATAGGCCGTGCGAGCTCCGACATGTCCCTTAAGCCATGGCCCCGGTTCCGTAAAAGTTTTCGTCGCCCAGTCAAACGGCGGGGTGTCTCCTTGAGAGCGCGGTGGATACAGGCCGGCCCAGTAACCCAGCGACCTCCTTTCGAGGGAGGGCGCGGCGGTCCATCGCAGGCTGTTTTCAAGCAGGCGATCGAAATTGCTCGGAAGGTCTCCGATGCCGTTACGGTACAATACCTCGTCCCATTTCTCGAAATGCGGAGACCATACATAAAAGGTCGGAGCCAGTGAGATGGCGACCATTCGGCCATGGCCTATTTGGCGTATCGCCACCAGTGGCCAGGCGCCAGCCTTGCCGTTGATATCGTTGCGTATGTTTTCGTCCTGAATGGCGAAGCCGGCTTGTGCGCTCGCTGTCGCGGTTGGCCGGGTTACTACCACCGGGGTCCAGTTGGCGTCCACGATGAGAGGGAAGGATGAGGGCATGCCATGGCCGCCTTGACTTTGGCCGTACCAAATGGCCTTTACCCCTTCGGTGATCGGCGAGGGTATAATCGTGTCTGCGGGCGCAATCTTCTGTCCATACACAAACTCTGGCCGCGGGAAATCCTTGGCATTTGCCGGGTCCTGGATCTGCATATGAACCAGCTCCAGCCCGTACTTCGCGAAGTAGCGCTTTGCCTCGCTGTTAAACCCCTCGCCATGGTTAAAGAACGTTATAACACCTCCGCCCTGCCGCAGGAAGCCATCTATCAGATCCTCATATTTCGGGAGCCATGCCACTCGACCATGATCCCCCAGCGACAGCAATACCAGTGTATTGAAGCGGCGCAGCCGATCAGAATCGAGGCTCTCCCACGAACTGTGGTCAAGGATAAAGCCTTTGTCTGTCAATTCGCTGGCCAGCGCCGGCTCAACATAGCCGGCCGGATGCCCGACGAACAGCACCGCCGGTTTATCGTCCTTTGGCGGCTCGATCCACATCGGCTGGTTGGCTTCCTTAGAGAAGGCAGGAACGTGCAGGGTGGTCAGCGATAAAAGAAGAAGCACGCGTCGTCCATTGGCAATCTCCCTGCGGTCTTGATTTCTCGACGTTCCACATTTTTTCACGTCGCTTGTACGAGCAGTTCTTTCAGGTTGCATCCGCTTATCCTCCTTGTTCACTGACTACAGACCAACTTGTTTCATTCCCTTGGATTATAGGTTTCCACAGGACGACTCATCTGTGTCTCGATCCAGTCCCAGTCCTCGAAACCAGGCGCCGGCGCATTGTCCATAAACGGCAGTTCCTTCTCGATGCCATTGCTGAACGAGAGTTTTTCCCACGGCCGTTCCAGACCGTTGATCGAGGCGTACATGACCGTGTGTGTGTAGGGACAATAGTGAGTCGAAAGGCGAAGACCAGGACGAGCATAGTGCACGCGCCGACGGCCCCCGTAAAGCGTATCGAGAACTTTCGCCTTGGCCATCTCTGCTTGGAAGCTTGCGAAATCCGCAAATTGGTCGGCGTCGCGAACTTCCAAGACAAAGCCGTTGCCTAGCTTGGCGATTTCGCGCTTGCCGAAGAGACGCGACGGACCCTCGTAGTTGTAAAGGCTCACTACCAGCCACTCGTTGATCTCGCGCACGCGGATGGCGTCCTGCCGCTCGAGATATCGTCCGATGAGGGGGCGTATGCTGAAATAGACTTCGCCTTCGTTGAAGTCCAGTCGTGAGCCGTCTGAGGATAGTTCCCAGCGCTGCACCCTGCCGTGCTGTTGAAGGAACAGCAGGTCGAGGCGTAGCTCGCGCGCGTCCCAGTATTCACGATAATCCGGCGTGGAAAGACAGAGAACAGTGTTTTCGTGCTGCAGGCAGAAGTGCCTGCCCATGTCGCGGTAGAGTTGGCAATAGTTCTCAAAGGGTGGGGGATTGTCGTCCGGGCTTTTGGGATAGAGATTGGGAAATCTGCCTCCAGGAACCTTCCCGTTGATGTTGTAGCGCAGGCAAAGGACTCCGAGATCGGCAGGGCTTCTCGGTGTCGCCGTCCGTCGGTAGTTGCAGCGCAAAGCAT
>CALETX010000418.1 GCA_937920455.1 uncultured bacterium | reverse complement strand
ATATATCCGAGGACCGATCCTACGACTGCATAAACAAACGCCTCGCTGAAGAACATTGCGAATATATAGCGGGGAGCGATGCCCACGGCGTTATAGACGAAAATCTCGTCTTTTCGCTCGTACACCGAGCCTCTCATTGTGTTGAGGACGGTCATGGCGGCAATTATTAGGGGGATGATGAGTTCCAATGAGCCGGCCACTGATCGCTCCCGAGCGCGTTTGCCCTTGTAGGCGACTTCATCCAGTCCATAGTAAGTGGCTTGGCCGCTTTGTTCCATGTACTGGTCAATCTCCTGTTTGGCCTGTTTATAGGAGAGACCACTCATTTCGATTGCCACAGAAACTAGTCGCCGGTGGCCGCGGGTGCCTGTGACGAAAAAGCCGGAGGGGGTGATGATGATTTTTTCAGGGTTAAGCCGTGGGTCTGTTTCTTCCGCAAGGACGCTGCCACCGACGATTTGTACAGTGCGCATGCCTTCGATGTCGAAGGGCAGGACATCTCTGCCGTCCATATCACGGAGTTGCTCAAGGGATGTCGGATCGAATATGCCATGAACGAGGGCCTGCTGACCGTTGAGGCTAATGACAATATTCGTGCTGTCCACAAGGGATGGTGTGATGCCGAGAGCGGTTGCCATGGGCAAGGGAAGAATGACGGGCGGGGTTTCCACCAGCTCTTTCACGAGGCTCCTGGTGAACCAGCATCTGGGTGTGAGAAGGGTAATCTGGTCCTTGAGGGGTTCTTCTGGATCAAACTCCATACACGAGGCAACAGGGACCTTTCGAGGCGTACCGTCGGGAGGCTCGTAGACCGCCTCAATATCGGGGTTGTAGTTGATTCTATCCCAACCTTGGCTTCCCACGACCATGCGGCGCGTGGCCACTGCGAAGCGGTGTCCGTACTTGGTTCTGAGTGCAAAAAGCTCGGCGTCGGAAATTGGCGCCATTTTTTCACGTTTGATCAGAAGGCCTTGATACGGCGCCTTGCCTATGGCGGTGGCGGTGTTGACTATATCGGTATGGACGGATGTGAAACATATCATGGCAAAGGTGATGAGCACCAAGGTGACGCATGTCAGGCCGGTTCGCACGATGCGCCGATGCATGTTATTAAGTCCGAGTGCGAAGGCTGTGCCAAGGACTCCCATCTTGTTAATTTCCGCGGCGGACACGCGGCCGCGTTTCTGTCTTATCTCCTCGAGGTTCTCCTGAAAACGGCCGTAGAACAATATAGTGATTCCGCCAGCGATGAGCATGATGATGAAGCCAAGCAGAATCATCAGAGAGGAGCGTATCATGTGGAAAGCGGGGTGGAGAATTCTGAGGACAATGAAGATGGTCAAGAAGATGGCGGCCTGGGCGGCGATCTGTTTTCGAATGTCAGCGAATCCGAACACCAGTTTTTCAAAGAAAAACACGAAAGGCACAAGGAGGCCGAGATACCACACGATGCCTAACACTGCTTCAGAAATCGAACGTCTCAACACGGGATGGTTGAGAGTGGCATAAGTGACAGCGTTCCGTTGTCGGAGGATTGATTCATGTTTTGGTGTGCCTGGAGCGAGGCTTTGGTCAAGCAGTGTTTTGCTCCGCGCATGAAAGGTTCGAGCTCGTTCGTCGGCCATTCCGTAGCGATTCTGCAGATCCAGTCTTCTGCCGTTGACAAGAAGCATTGAGGATGCGGCGTGACGGGGCACATCGAGGAGGAATGGGGTGTCGGCCGCGAGATAACCCCGTCCATCAATTTCTCGGTCCGGCGCGGGGATGAACGAGTCGTCAACGTTAAGCAGGAATGCTCGCTCTGTCTGAACCAGTTCGTTTTCCGGAGCGCCTGCCTTGAGGCTTACAAAAAAACGGCGGTCAGGCTCGACGAATGCCGAAACGATCCCGTTAGCACAGCCGAAGATGTTGTATTTTCCGACAGGGGCGAGCCCTTCCTTCGTAAGGAATCCCCAGCCGGTGTAGGATTTCAGACTCTGAGGGTTTATGAGATCCAGGATGGTGACGGGCGTTGCCCTGAATACGACGATATTTATATTGCGACGATCTCCCCAGACTCCTACGTTGATTGACTTGTATATACTCTGCCCTTGAGGACCTTCGTCCTTTATGTAGCGTATCAGTCCGCGTTCGTCGAAACCGACCGCTTCGGGAGAATAACCCTGCATTGGCCAAGGCACCATGGATAGTCTGCAGTAGGGGAGAGAATAACAGCCGTAAACATCAGTGAACAGAAACGGAAAACTGTAGTAACCCGGCTGTTCAAAGGATCCTGATCCGCCCTTATGACCGATGAGGGCGTGCTTGAGAGGATAATTTGGAACTATTGACCGTCCGACGTTTGACACAAACACTTGTCCGCTATACGGCGTGGAACCAGCCTTGGAAGGGGTTTCGAAGATGCCTTCGCCGTAGATAAGCGCAAGTATGGTTCGACCCAGGACGCGGAGGGATTCCTCCATTGTTTCAAGTTTTCTCATGTATGGCAATTCTACAGGCGCCGCGAATGAGGCATAAGAGTCCCCGCGGTCAGTGTTTATGAAAAGAAAGGCTGGATGGCCGATTCCGTTCCAGAATCCGACGTCGACAGGAACGTTTCTTACAGCCTCTGAAGCCCAGTTATTATGGTCCCTATTCCGGAAAGGTTCATATCTGGCGGTGGCGAGGGGAGTTGTGCGTTGGAAAACCGATAGGATCAGATCGCTGATGATTGGCCCCTGCAGAGGGGAATACTCTTCGGCGCCGCGGCCCATAAAGTGGGTAAATGTCTCGCCTTTTGTTTTTTCAGGATCTGCGGGCTGCAGGAATGACCCGACCACTACGAGTCTTTCGTATTTCTGGAAGAGACTATTGATATCGAGGGCTTGCGCTATTTGTGTTTGACGCCAAGTGTGATGGTCAATGAGCTCACGGAACCTTTCTCTGCATCGTCGTGGCACCTCATAAGTAGCAAGAAAACCTGCATCTTCACGCTGTTCTTTCTGACGCCTGGCTTCCTCCTCCGCTAGAAGTTTGTCGGGTGGGAAGCCTGCCATGGTCATTGCCTCGTCATAACGGCGCTTGATGGCGCGGTATTTCTTGAATTCTGTGGAACCGAGATTATCCTCACCAGCTCGAATGAAAGCGAGTCTTGCCTGCAGTTGCTCCTCGGAAAGCTCAAGAATGAGCGTATTGAGCACGTAGCGGAGCTGTTCAAGCAGAACATCGCGAGCCGCCGGATCGAGCGCGTCCAGTTTTTCTCTTGTAGAGGTCCTGTCCACCAGAAAGCGCGGATCATCAAAGCATGCCGCCGCTTCCTTGACAGCTTTGAGGGCTTTGTTGTTTTCGGACTCTTCCGCTTTCAGCCACATGCGCGCCTCTTCGCGGTTTAGGGCATGTCCAAGAACAGCCACGAGGCGATCAACCGAGAGGCGTGCCATCATATGGGACGAATAGCTGACAAATATGATGTCTCTTTTGCGGTTCGGGTCATCCTGGTATGACTTGAGCGCTTTTAGGAGCGCTAGCTGGACGGCCATATTGACGGCGCCTGGCACACCAGGGGCAAGATCGGGAAGATGAGACAGGGCGTCGCAGAAAGCGGGAATGACCACTGCCTCTCTGGCTCCGCCTGCCGATGGCATGGTGCCAATGAGCGTTCTGTCCTCGACTTCATCCCAAGCGACGCGGACGTGGATGGTTACTTCTTCGC
>CALETX010000417.1 GCA_937920455.1 uncultured bacterium | reverse complement strand
CAGATGGAACGCAAGGAGCCCTTGGGGTAGCCATGCCGGGGATAAAACTCGCGCTTGCGAAACACCGGCGCATCGGAATAGTGAACCGGCGGGACGGTTATCGTTTCGAGGCGCAAGACGCTTCTGCCGCCAGCCTCCACCGGCCAGTACCACCTGACGCCGACGAATCTTTCCAGAAAGTCAGCCACGGCCCATGCGGTGCCGTCATTGGCGTACGGAGTGCCGGCCAGATTTTTGATATCCATGGGTGGAAGCGGCTGTGTGCTTCCCACCAGAAATACGCGTTTGGGAGCGGTCTTGACCACGAACCCTTCAATGGGAATCTTCATAGGGTCAATGCCAGCAGCGCGTGATTGTTCGCAGTCGCCGATGATGATGGCTGGTTCGTTGTCAGGGGGTGCATTTGTCACAATCGGCAGAGTGGCTGCAGAAGTCAGACGCACGGACTCGATCATTTCCGAAATCATAATCTGGAGCGCGGGAGATGGTTGTCTATCGGCCACGTAAACGACGCATCGGGGTTGTCCTTCCCGCGTCAGTTCCATTGGGGCGTGAGCAGGCGGGCTTTCTTGCCTGACCGGCATGAGATCGGGCGCTTCATACGGCGGCGGCTGCTTCGGCTCGACGGCAACGCAGGATGCAGCCGCTGCAGACATGATCAGGCAAAGGGCGAAGTCATTATACGATGTTTTCATGGCTTATTCTCCCCCGCTTGGCAAATCTGATATCGCAATCAGGATCGGCTCGTCAACTCCTGGTGAAGGGTGCGACGACACATCATCTTCATTTTACATTTTTGTTCACCTGATAAGCACCACGGTGCCGGCTGAGGGTACTTCGTAGCAGCCCATGTCAACCCGGCGCGTGAGGCGTTGGCGACCATCTAGGTCCTGGCCTTCCGTCATCCATGGCAGATTCGTGCCGACGTCAATGCAGGGCGATGACTGTTGGAGCCGGTAATTGTGGAGCTCGGGAGCGATGAAGAGCGGATCAGAGGCGATATTCCCCTGGCCGGCTGGCAGCGGCCAGGTACAGGAATAAGTGAAGGCACCGCCATAGTGGTTGGATGCAATTCCATTGGTGGTCCAGTTAAAATACACAATCGAGTTCGTGCAGGCGGTGTTGAATGTTCCGCCGCCCTCTTTGGCGATGTTATTGGCAACCGTACAGTTTTCCAGAACTCCGCCGTATGTGCCTCCTCCCTGAGCAAAGACGGCGTTGGTCGTGATATTGCGGCAGATGAGGCAATTTCTCACCAGTCCCGCCGATGCGTACACTCCGGCCCCATGAGCAGTCCCGGTGGCGCCTCTGTTCCGGCGGACAATGGAGTGAGTCAAGAGTCCACCGGACATGAAAACGCCAAGACCGAAGGAGTCGTGTCCACCCCAGTTGTCTTCAATGGTGCAACGTGTGACCGTGCCGCCTGTCATATAAATGCCGCCTCCATGGGTGTAGCTGGGCGCCGAGTTGCTTGTCACAATACAGTTTGTCACTGTGCCGGCGGTCATATACACGCCGGCGCCGTGACCGTAGTTGCCGTTTTTCATGGTAAACCCTGCGACCACTGCGTCTGAATGCGACAAACGAAATATCCTGCAGCTTAGTCCCGAGCGATAGATTATTGTGTTGGAAGGACCGTTGACGCTCTGGAGGCGGATCGCCTGGTCCAGCGTCAACTGAGTGTCTATGGGGTAAAGGCCGTCTCCGACGAGAATAGTCGTCCCGTCTCCGGCCAATCCCAGCGTCGTCTGAATGTTCGTGGATGCCATAGGCCAGTTTGTATAAGGCGAGATGTGGCCGCCTGAGTGAGAGACATACATCAGAGCAGGAGAGAGCTTCAAATAATCCTGCCTCGTAAACATGGCGACTTCGCCAGCCGCATTACTGGCTGTGACATTCACCGACCAGATTCCGTAGTCGTAAAAGTTGGTGACAACGGATGCACTGCCGGATAAGTCAGTGATTCCGTCATTGTTGAAATCCCAGAAATAGGTGAGCCCGGAGAGGTTAGTGCCATCAGCCTGGGCGGTGAAGACGACTGAAGTGGGGCCAAGTGAGGCGGTGGGCACGCCTGTAAAGTATACCGAGAGGGGGCCGGCCTCATATTCGTAGGCGCCCATGTCGTTCGTTCCGCTCAGGATACGGTCACGGCCGTCGAGGTCCTTTGCTCCTGCCATCCATGGCATGTTGGTGCCGGCATTGACGCAAGGAGATCCAGAAGAGAGCCGGAAGTTTCGTGCCTGGACGCTGATAAATCCCGGATCTCCTGCCGTATTACCCACGCCGGACGGGAGAGGCAATGCGCATGAGTACGAGTAAGATCCGCCGTAGTAGTTGTCGTTCTCGCCGCTAAGAGCCCGATTGAAATACACTATGACGTTGGTGCATGCTCCCGACTCGGTGTATGCGCCGCCTGCCATTCTGGCGACGTTTGAAACAACAGTACAGTTGACGAAATTGGCTCCGCTGTTGTTCCCGCTGCTGATTCCGCCGCCAAGCCCGGCCATAACTCCATCATCATAGGCGCGATTGCAGAACACGAGACAGTTCACGGCCAGGCAGGGCGCTGATTGCACATTTATTCCGCCGCCTGCTTCCGTTACTCGGTTGCTGCACACGACGCAGTTTTCTATGAGGCTGCCGGATGTCAGGTTTAGTCCTCCGCCCCACGTGGAGCGTCCCATAGTCAGGCCATTGTTATCCGAGATGAAGCAGCTGCGTACCGTTCCGCCCCAATTGTTTACGCCGACACCTCGCGCGTCCTTGCCGAGCGTGTTGGACGCGACGATGCTATGAGTTAGGAGTGTACCAGCGAGCATCTTGACTCCTGCGCCTCCGCCGCTCCACCCTCCCACGTAATTCTCGGTGATAAAGCAGTTTGACACCGTCCCGGCTGCGAGGTATACGCCGCCGCCGCCCATGGGATTGTTGTGGTTAAGAAAGCCGCCTTTGATTGTGAGTCCTGAGACAATAGCGTTAGCATTGCTCACGAAGAAGACACGATCCATCGCTCCGGTTTTGTACACAATGGTGGCATCATAGCCGTTTATAGAAGCGATTGTTAGAGCAGTTGTGACGACAATCTGGGTGGAGATATAGTATGTTCCGTTAGTGACCCATACTGTTTCGCCGTCCGAAGCCGCGTCAACCGCCGTCTGTATATCGCGGGCGGCGTTGTTCCACGAGTCAAAAGGGGGAGCTGGCGCAGGCGAGTTCGTCCACACGTATCGGTCGGCCATGGCTGAGCTTAGAAAGCGTGCGAGCAGAGCACATATCGCAACGAGGCAGGCGCGACGCGAAATGTCATTTTTTCTCATCCTACACCTCCTCCCCCGAATACCACAGTCAACATCGGGGCGAAAGGACAAATA
>CALETX010000416.1 GCA_937920455.1 uncultured bacterium | reverse complement strand
CAGCCGTGAACGTCGTGGAAAGCTTGCAGCATGGTGGCAGTGCATAAGGGTGCTGATTATGCTGATGATTGCTTGCATGTTGTTCAGGCCCGAAATAGTCCGGACAGCAAAGCGGACGGAAAAGCCGCTGTTGCGTTTGCTTGTTGACGAGTCTGTCAGCATGGAGACACGCGACATGGCGGCTAAGGACGGATCGGCAGTCAGCCGCAAGGAATGGGTCAGAAGCGCGCTGACGTCGGAGACGTGGACGGCCATGGCAGAATCGTTCAAGGTGGTGGAATCCGCATTCTCTGCGCCCACGACGAACAGCGGGGCGGGTCTTGGTGGCACGGATCTGGCAGCGCCTTTGAATGAAGTCGCAGGAGAGTCATCAGAATCACGGTGCGTGGTTCTGTTAAGCGACGGTGACTGGAACTCTGGAATGCCACCGGCATCGGCTGCCAGCAGGCTCGCATCCAAGGGCGTTCAGGTGTATTGCGTTGTGGTAGGCAGGGACGACTTTCAGCCGGATCTTGAGATAGCGGAGATTGCCGCGCCGAGTTTTGCGTTTGTAGAAGAGAGGCTTGCTGTTCCGTTTACGCTTCGCTCTCGGTTCAAGCGGGAGGTGGTTACGCGGGTGAAACTTGCGGGGACTGGCGGAGAAGCGGCGTCACGCGACGTCAGGATTCCGCCCATGTCATCGGTGACCGATGTTCTTGTTGTCAGGCCGAAGCGTGAGGGGCGGACCGTGTTGACCGTGAGTGTGCCGGTTGAAAGCGGCGAAATTAACTCCGAGAACAACAGTATGTCCGCGGCGGTTGATGCACGGCGGGAAAAATTCAAAGTCCTTATTGTGGAGACCTTGCCGCGGTGGGAATATCGTTTTCTACGCAATGCTTTGTTTCGGGACCCGGGAGTGGATGTGGACGTTGTGCTCTTTCATCCGGGCATGGGGCTTGGGGAGGGGAAGGGCTATCTGCCGGCCTTCCCTTCGGCAGTGGAGGAGATTTCGTCCTACGATGTGGTGATTCTTGGCGATGTTGGAGTGGGGAATGGAATGCTGACGGAAAGAGATGCGTCGGCTGTGGCGGCGATTGTTGAGCAGCAGGGCAGTGGGGTGGTGTTTCTGCCTGGGCCACAGGGCAATCAGCTCTCACTGGCCGGAACGCGGCTGGGCGATATCATGCCGGTGGTTTTAGATGCGGAACGTCGGGGTGGTTATTCCCAGACTATCGAGTCGCGCATGGAGCTTACGGCGCTGGGGATTGAGCACTTGCTGACGCGTCTTTCTGTGGATCCTGAAGCCAACGTGGTGGTCTGGCGCTCACTGCCGGGGTTTTTCTGGCATGCGGCGGTTGACCGGGCGAAGCCAGGAAGCGAGGTTCTCGCGGTCCATTCCGCGGCGAGGAACAGCAGAGGACGTATACCTCTTGTTGTGATCCGTCAGGCAGGTAACGGCAGAGCGCTTTTCCTGGGGGTGGATAGCGTGTGGAGGTGGCGACGGGGCGTGGAAGACACGTATCATTACCGCTTTTGGGGGCAAGTGGCGCGGTGGATGGCTCATAGGAGGCACATGGCGGAGGATGCTGGAGTGCGACTATTCTTCAGTCCAGAACGGCCCGCCGCTGGGCAAACGGTGTTTCTTGGCGCGACGGTTGCGGATGGGTCTGGTTCATCAAACCGCGGCATGGGTATTCGGGCAGTCATAAGGGGCCCGGATGGCAAGGAAAGACGGCTGATGCTGGAGCCGCATGAGAAGGGGTGGGGCCTGTTCACCGGATCATTCGTTCCAGCAGAAGCCGGAGCGTACTCGCTTGTGGTGAAGACTGAAGAGACGGCGCGCGAAGCGAGGGCGACCATTGAAGTGCAGCCGGCATTGCTTGAGAAGGTTGGATGGCCGGCCCGGAGGGATGTGCTTGGGGAGATTTCGGCGATTACGTCAGGTGTTTGTGTTGACGCTTCTGAGTTTGAAAGTCTTGCCCGGTTTCTGAACAGGCTGGCCGGGTCTCCACCGCTTGAAAAAAGGATCAGGTTGTGGTGTCATCCTCTGTGGCTTGGGGCCCTGATTGGACTGATGGCTGCATACTGGGCCGGTCGGAAGATGATGGGGTTGGTGTGAAGCGCGGCTCCGTGATTGTGAAAGCAGATATGATCATGGATAAAGATCCCCACGGACTGAAGCTGCCTGAAGCATTGAAGCAGCGGCTCGATGCTTTCTGCAGTGTTTACGGACGAATCGAGACGGCCGTCGCGGCGATGGGAAGCGTTTGTGTCGCGCTTTGCACGTATCTGCTGATTGTTGCGCTCGATCGGGTGTGGGACACGCCAGTTTCTTTCCGATGCGTGCTGGGTTCGTGCCTGCTGTGCGGTGCGGCGGCGCTTTGGATCAGATGGTGGCGCCGTTGGTGGAAAACACGGCATGATCAGAGGCTGGCGGCGCGCCTGATTCAGCGCGGTATTCCGGCGCTTGGCGACAGGCTTTTGGGCGCTGTGGAGATAGCTCAAGGTTCACCCGGGAACGGTAGGATGTCGCAAGAGATATGCAGGGCTGCGCTTGAGCAGGTGGCGGCTGATACGGCGCGGTATGATTTCGCGCGACTGGTGGATCGAAGGCCGGCGTTGTTGCTGGGGGCTTGCGCAGCATTGATGGCGGGTTGTGCGGCACTGATCGTCGTATTGGTGCCTGAAGTTGCGCTCAACGCTCTGCAGCGCACGTGCTTTCCATGGGCGGGAATCGAAAGATTCACCTTCGTTGCGTTGGAGCCGATTCCGGCAGAGATCGTCGTTGCTCATGGCGAGCCTTTTACGCTGGCTTTCCCTTTGTCTTCGGTTTCGAGGCGTCTGCCCCGCGGCGGCGTGCTGGAGATGGAGGATGGACAAAGAGTTTCGGGCGTTTTTCGGAATGGCTCGGTTGTCTTTGAATGTCCGCCACGATTCAGAGAGATTCGGGCTCGAGTCAGGGCGGGCGACGCGGCGCGGATGTTTCGTCTTATTCCGCTGCTTAGGCCGGAGATAACCCAGCTTTGGGCTGTGGAACGGTATCCGGCCTATTTGGATCGGGCTCCTCAGCGCCGCAGGATCGCCGGCTCTTCGCTCGCGGTTCTTGGGGGGAGCATTGTGGGATTTGAGGGAGAATGCAGCAGAACGCTTGGGTCCATGGAAATTTCCCAGCCGCCGGGCACGAGAGCGGAAGTTTGGTCGAACCGGTTCAGGATTGCCGAAACGATCGCTGAAGCTTTGACGAACGGA
>CALETX010000415.1 GCA_937920455.1 uncultured bacterium | reverse complement strand
CTCGGTGTTATTGGCGGAAGCGGATTCTACCGCCTGGATTCGCTGAAAGATGCGGAGAGCATAAAAATTTCCACGCCGTTTGGAGATCCTTCGGATGAGTACGTTGTAGGAAACCTTAACGGCCGCGAAGTGGTTTTCCTGCCCCGCCATGGCAGGGGACACAGAATCATGCCGTCTGAGATAAATCACAGGGCGAATATCTTTGGACTCAAGAAACTTGGCGTGGACCGGGTAATTTCCTTCAGTGCTGTCGGGAGCTTTAAGAACGAGCTGAGGCCGCGCGATCTTGTCCTGCCTGACCAGTATTTTGACCGAACAAAGCAATCAGCCCGGCACACTTTTTTTGGTGGAGGAATTGTGGCTCATATTTCCTTCTCGGAGCCGACTTGTCCTGACCTCAGGCGGGTTATGGCGCGATGCATCCGGCGGACACTGGAGAGACTTGGGCTTCATAATGAGCGACGAATTCAGGAGGGGGGGACATACGTGAACATGGAAGGGCCTTCGTTCTCCACAAGGGCCGAATCTCTTTATTACAAAAGCCTTGGATTCGATGTGATAGGGATGACCAGCCTGCCCGAGGCCAAGCTGTGTCGTGAGGCTGAAATGTGTTACCAGGCCCTTGCCATGGTGACGGACTACGATTGCTGGCACGTATCAGAAGAGCCCGTCAGTGTTGAGATGATTCTGGCTTATCTCAAGGCGAACACTGATGTTGCTGCGGAAATCATCCTTGACCTTGTCGCTCAGGTTGACGACGCAGCGGATTGTGGGTGCCGCGACTCTCTGAAAAATGCCATTGTGACTGATCCTGCTATGATTCCGGCTGATAGGAGGAAGGAACTGGCTCCCATAACGGGCAGGTACATAGGGTCGTGATTTTGGCCATTGCACGTTCGCTTCTTGATTTTGTCTACCCCCGCGTGTGCGGTGGGTGTGGAGGTGCGGCCGACCCATCTGGCGGTCATTGGTGTTGGGATTGCAGACGGTCCATCGAACTGATCACAGAACACTATTGCTCCAGATGCGGCGACCCCATTTGCGGTGAAGCAGACTATCCCTTTGTTTGTTCGACATGCGGGAATAACACTGTGTACTTCGATCTTGCGCGATCCGCAGCCAGATACAGGGGGCCTGTCAGGAACGCGATTCATGAGTTCAAGTACCATGCGGGGCTGCACATGCTAAGCGATCTGGCCGACCTGATGGTTGCTGCTGTCCGATCTCATTATGCGCGGCTGCCCTTGGATATTGTGACATGCGTTCCGCTTCACGATGCCAAGCTCAGGGAAAGAGGATTCAACCAGGCGGAACTGCTCGCCGTGCGTGTAGGCAGGAGGCTTCACATCCCTGCCTGGCCTGGAGCACTGATACGAGTTAGAAAGACTGGCACACAGACCGATCTCACCGCCGCTCGGCGCAGACGGAATGTTGCTGGAGCATTCGGCTCTGGACGCGCTTCATGGATAAGAGGCAGAAGCTTTCTGCTTGTTGACGACGTGATGACCACCGGGGCGACTGTTAATGAGTGCGCGAAGACTCTGAAACAAGCAGGTGCCTGGCGTGTCTATGTCGTCACAGTGGCACGCGGATGAACTGTGCCGAGTGTGGGGGTTGATTCGGCTATTCACCCAACGCCAGACGGTGGGTTGTTGGCCCCATGAACGAACATGAGGGGTTCAGGCTCACACGATTATACGAATATGTTCCTCCTGATGGACACTGAGGATTCGTATTGCCTTTGATGTACACGTTGACGACAGTGGTGACTACCTGTTCGCCATCGCCCCAATGCTCGGCTATGGCGGCACATTCCTTTCCATATTCTATCTGACGGAGGTTGTTGATGCAGGCGTTCTGTTGAGATGTGGCCCGCGCCCTTACGAATGATGGAATGGCTATGGAGCACAGTAGGCCGATAATTCCAACAACGATCATGATTTCGACGAGTGTGAATGCCTTTTTCATCTATTTCCATATAACAAACCGATGCCCTATGGACAAGAACGAAAAAAGCGGTATTGTAAATAATTTTGTGATGTGGTTGTTGAACGGAGTTGATAGAAGCACGGCTCATGCGTTTGTTTGATTCCCATTGTCACATCCAGGATGACGCATTTCGCGACGACAGAGATGTCATCATGCGCCAAGCAGCAGATGCCGGCGTGCATCGGATGCTGTGCTGCGGTGTCGAAGAAAGCGATTGGGCCGTCGTGATCGAACTTGCCCAGAAATATCCCACTTTGAAGCCGGCCTTGGGTTTGCATCCCGTTTGCGCCGCCGGGGCGACAAAGGGCTGGCTCGATCGGCTGCGGGAAAAATTGCTGGCTGTTCCTGGTGCTGCTGTGGGGGAAATTGGCCTGGACGAAGGAGTGGAGACTCCGGACATGGCTACACAGGAGCAAATGCTTTTCGATCAGCTTCGCTTGGCATGTGAGATGAGAAGGCCTGTATCGCTTCACTGCCGCCGAGCATGGGGCCGGCTTAGCGAATTACTGAGGCGAGCCAGGCTGCCCGAACGTGGCCTGGTCATACATTCCTATTCCGGAAGCCCGCAGATGGTGGCAGAACTTGCGAGTATGGGTCCGGTTTACTTTTCTTTTTCCGGGGCGATTACCAGGCCGACCAACAAACGCGGCAGAGCTGCACTCTGTTGTGTGCCGCCGGACAGGCTCATGATAGAGACAGACGCACCGGATATCCCGCCTGTGCTTGAAGACGGAAGCGAATCGGCCCGTCCCAACGAGCCATCCCGGCTTGTGGTAGTTGCAAGGGCGATTGCAGGAACGCTTGGTAAGAGCCTTGAGGATGTTGCTGTTACGACATGGGACAACGCCAGTCGCGTGTTTGGAGATTGAATGCGCTGGTTGCTTAGGCGAGCAGTTCATAATGTCCGCGATGTTTTGAAAGAGGGTACCGGCGTGCATGATTGATGGTGGCACGAAAGAAGATAGATTCGCCAGATGCAAGCTCTTGCTCGGCCGGAGCGCATTTGAACGGTTGCGAAATGCCAGCATGACTGTTGTTGGCCTCGGTGCTGTCGGGTCTTATGCTGCTGAAGCCCTGGCTCGCGCTGGAGTGGGGCACCTGCGGCTTGTGGATTTTGACAGGGTCAGGTCGAGCAACATAAACAGGCAGATTCTTGCCTTGGATTCGACCCTCGGAAGGCTTAAGACTGACGTGGCACGGGAACGGATTCTGGATATAAACCCGGGCTGTACTGTGGAAACCATGGCCGTTTTCGTGGAACCAGCCACTCTTCCAGCGATTCTTGCCAATCCCGTTGACATTTTGGTGGATGCAATTGATTCGGTTGGTCCCAAAGTCATCCTCCTTGAATCGGCATGGCGAGCCAGGATAAGGACGGTGTCAGCCATGGGGGCGGCATTGCATCGAGACTCCGGTTTGATAAGGGTGGGTGATATAAGCGAGACGAGGGTTTGCAGGCTTGCACGTTTTATCCGAAAACGACTGGCCAAACGGGGGATTGAATCGGGGATACGATGCATCTACTCCATTGAGCATGTGCCTCATGTGGGGCCGAGTGCAGGGGAGGACGAAGCAGAAGATTTTCTTGTCCGTGGTAGAGCCAGAACTCCTCTCGGAAGTCTTCCTACGATAACGGGTATTTTCGGCCTTCTTGCGGCTCACGAGGCTATCATGATGGTGGTTGCGGAAGAAGGCGAAAGAGGTCTGTGATGCTGCGCCATGTTATGGCGCCTGCTGCCATGAGCTCAGATGCTTTGGCAGCCGCTTTTCTGCCAGGCGTGTAGTCCCTGTCTCCGATGCCGTCCATGATCAAAACTTTTCTCCCTGAACGAAGGGCCTTACTGGCAATGTCCAGATTGGGAAGATTTCCCGTGCCGAATGGAACGCCGCATATGACGACAGCGTCAGCTTCCGCGACGAGACGTTCAGCAGCCGCCGCAGCTTCGTGCTGTATGGGCGAAAACGGCTTTTCCCACACGGTCTCTAGTCCTAGAGCTTTTGCGACTTCACCGTCGGTATCGCCTTCGTTCAGCACCCCGCAAGTTACCGTGTAACCTTCCAGGACGAGGCGTCTTAGAATATCCGCGGCGCATCCGCCGCCGGCTATCACGTGAATGCGTGCTCCATTCCCGCATGTCTCCGCGCGGAAGGGGCGAAGCGATGGGAGGACAACGAGGGAACCGGTGGACACGTTGCGCTGTATGCTCACCTCGCAGCGATAGACGTTCCTTATGTTTTCCTCCGTGATCACCGAATCGGGCGATCCGTGAGCTGCAATTCTGCCGTGATCGAGCAGAATGAGCGTGCGGCAATATTCGGCTGTCAGCGCAAGGTCATGGCTTATGACGACAATTGTTGTACCGTGATCGCGGTTTAGCCGCCGGACGATCTCCATCACCTCGATGCGGTGATTGATGTCCAGATGGGATGTAGGCTCGTCCATCACGATTATCCTCGGCTCCTGAGCGAGCACCATCGCGATCACGACGCGTTGTTTTTCGCCACCACTGAGGTCCGAGAAGGGTCTGTTTTTTATTTCGACCACATCGGTAAACGCCATTGCCCGCTCGACGACGCGGCGATCGGCAACTGAAGGCATGCGCCATCTGCTCAACGACGCGGTTCGACCCATCATGACAATCTCAGATACGCTGAATGTCATTGGAGTTTCGAGGGATTGTGGAACGACTCCAAGAAGTTTCGCCCTTTCGGGCGTGGAGAGTTTGCGGGTGTCGCGAGCGAACAGACGGATGGAGCCGCGCATGGGTCTTATGAGGCCCGCCAGGGCTCGGAGCATTGTAGTCTTGCCTGCTCCGTTGGGACCCAGAATCCCGACAATACCTCCATCTTCCACCTCAAATGTCACATTTCGCAGTACAGGTTCTCCGCCATACCCTGCGCTGACGTTTTCAAATGCGATGGCAGGAGGGTGCGATGTCGGGTCCGGATGGTGAAGAATCATTCGATCCACTCCGACTTTTTCCTGCGCAGAACCGCGAGAAAGAACGGTCCGCCGCAAAGGGCTGTTACCACTCCCACCGGGATTTCCACCGGCGCCATTATTGTACGACCAAGAGCGTCGCAAGCCGCGAGGAAGGCTCCGCCAGCAAGAGCCGATGCTGGTATCAGCACGCGATGATCGGGGCCAACGAGGCGCCGCATTACATGAGGAACGATAAGACCCACGAAGCCGATGAGGCCAGCCATGCTGACAGCAGCTCCAGTCATGAGAGTTGCCATGGCCAGTCCTGAGATGGCAATGACCGATGTGCGCACTCCAACATAATGTGCGGTCTCGGTGCCGAGAGTGAGGGCGTTAAGTTCCGGCGCCATGGACCATGCAAGAGCGCCCGATGCCACTATCACCACAGACACCGCAACTAGCATTGCGTCTGAATCCGGCTCCAGATTTCCGAGCATCCACCACATGATTGTATGGAGGCCCTCAACAGGCGCTACGGTCACCACAAACATCAGAAAGCTGCCGGCGATCGAGCTGACGATTACGCCGCTGATGATGAGGCCGTAAACTGAAGCCGATCCCTTGTGACTTGCCAGCGCGAACACTATGGCGAGAGTAAGCGCTGCTCCACCAAAGGCGCACAACGGCAACAATGCCGGCGATGCG
>CALETX010000414.1 GCA_937920455.1 uncultured bacterium | reverse complement strand
CTCGGGTCCGCCTGTGGCGGACATTCTCGCTCGGCTGCGCCGAGCTCGAAACGAACCCCCTCCGGGGGTTCTCATCCCCAGGAATGATGGCTGTGTTGGCCTATGTCCATAACTTGGTTCAACTAAACAGGTCAAAATTGTGTTCCAGTTCGTCCTGTAGCCGAAGCAACATGGTGAGGCAAGGATTGGCGGAGAGGGGGGGATTCGAACCCCCGGTACCCGTAAGAGTACACATGCTCTCCAGGCATGCCCAATAGTCCACTCTGGCACCTCTCCGCAGAGGGCCATGCCAGCGATCAGCGACGGATCTCACCCTATCAGATCGAAGAAGCCAGGGCGAGTGATTTTTGCCTCTATGGATACGAAATGGCCAACGTAAGGCGAGTGCACCTGGCAAGAAGAGATGCGTAAGGTCACGCGGGCGCTGGCGCCTCTTCCTTGAGGATGTTCTGAACGGCGTCCAATGCCCGTGCTGCCTCTCTACCTGTTGCGATGAACTCGAGGGTATCGCCGACGACTATGCCCAGGGAAAGCATACCCATTACCGATTTGACATTCATGTAAGGTTTGCCGTTCAGGATAAAGTTGTAGTAGGGCATATCGGGCTTGTGAACATAGACGTCGCAGTCGAACTGGCTGGCGAGTTTCGCAAGGTCGGATGTTGGTCGCATGTGGACCCCGCGCGCGTTGCGGACGACGACCGTTACGCGTAAGAATCCGTTTTTTTCGAGGGATTCGCGTTCGCTTCGCCAGATGGGGGCATATTTTGTGCACCACTCCTCGGCGGCAACATTTCGTGGAACAGGCTGGCCTCTTTCCTTTGCGAGTTTTTCCTTGTGCTGTTCGATTTGCTGAATCTCTTCGCGGGCATCGCGGCGCATCTTGTCGCGCAGCCAAGCTATCTTTATGTTTCGCACAAAGTCCTGAATGGCCTCTTCGATTGAGACTTCGCGGCCCTGTTCTTTGGACATGTAGTACTTGTGCTCTTCAATAGCCTGCAGTTCTGCCGGCGTTAGATTCTCTCTCGATGGAGATTTTTCTTCCACGTTTGCCTCCTAACGAACAATGTCAACCTTACACAGGTTATGACCGGCAATCAAGCACCTTCAGGCGGACGAAATATCAGACTTTTGCTGTTACTCAGGCGAAGAGGGTTCTGTCAACAACAACGTCCATATCGAGAAAGACTTTCTGTCCGAAAAGTGTTTCGAGTTCCTGACGGGCTGCTGTTCCAAGTTCACGGATTTTACGCCCCCCGGCACCGATGAGCATTCTCTGATAATGATCGCTGCAAGTGATGATGGATGCTTTTACCACTGTCATTGGCCGGCCTTGTTTATCCTGCTTCACTTCGATGCTTCCAACTTCGACGGCTGTCTTGTAGGGGACCTCCTGGGCCGTGAGCAGATATATTTTCTCGCGGATGATTTCGCCAACAAGGAACTCGCGCGATGCGTTGGTAATCTGACCATCGGGATAAAGGGCTGGACCTTCTGGAAGACAGCATATGACGGCCTGGACAAGGGCTTCGAGGTTGATTCTCTGCAGACCGGACACGTCCAAGACTGTACGATAGTTCGCCGCCATGCGCCACCATGCGTCTGCGTGCGGACGATTTGGAAGATCGCACTTGTTCAGGCACAGTATCTTCTTTTGAGGAGATAAGCTTGCGAGGGCATCGAGAATCATTTGGTCTTCGCGTCCTATAGCCCGGGAAGGGTCCGCCACATGGATGATCACATCCACATCTCTGAGCGCTTCACGTGCCTTTTCATGCAACTGCTGCGCCAGCTTAAAGCCGCCTGCGTCATAGAAGCCTGGGGTATCAACAAACACAATCTGTCCGCCTTCTCTGTTAACTATTCCATGGATATTTTCCCGGGTGGTCTGGGGTTTTGGTGAGACAATGGTGACCTTGGAACCGATCAGCGCATTGAGGATGGTGGACTTGCCGACATTCGTTCTGCCGACAAGCGCCGCGAGACCACAGCGAAAGACTCCCTTGCGTTGCCGGCTGGCAGCATGAGACGGCTGGTTCTTATCGGAGATTTGCTGTCTTTCCATGGCCTTAGCGGAACTGTTCTTCGCTGCGCGAGGACATAGTTGATGCATATATGATCAACAAACCGGCCGCGAGCTAAAACCTCAGATTTCGCACCTGATCAAGATACCAGCGATAATCGGAAAGAGATACGCCAGGGGTAATCAAATGATCCGGCAGCATGATGAATCCGCCATCTTTCATCAGGGGTTTCAGGCGTTCGATTTCAGCGAGCACGTGGGATCGGCCGCGTTCGAGGGCCAGTTTGTCGAAGTTGCCGATGATGCGTAGTTCGCGGCCATAAATCTTTCTGAACTTCATGGCGTCGCCCTTCCACGGCCCGACTTCGATGGGGAACTGGAGGTTTACACCGGCGTCAAGCCACGGTTTGACAAGAGCGGTTACATCGCCGTCTGAATCAATGCCGTACAGGGTGCAGCCATACTGCTCAAGTTTGCGCCTGATCTTTTCGTAACCTGG
>CALETX010000413.1 GCA_937920455.1 uncultured bacterium | reverse complement strand
CGACCCGGATCGGCGAGATTACGTTGTGAGCAACGCAAAGATTGAAAGAACAGGGTACAAGCCAGCGTATTCTCTTCAGGATGGGATCACGGAGCTGATCAAAGGATACGAAATCGTAAGGCGCAGTCAGTTTACGAACATCTGATTTTATGATCATAACACGGACTCCTTATCGAGTATCATTCTTTGGCGGGGGAACGGATTACCCGGAGTGGTATGAAAATCATGGGGGTGCTGTTCTTGCAACAAGCATAAATCGATATTGTTATCTGACGTGCAGATATCTGCCGCCCTTTTTTGAGCATAAACATCGAATCGTTTATTCCAAGGTGGAAATGGTGCAGTCGGTTGATGAAATCATTCATCCGGCGGTTAGGGCTTGTATCAAGTTCATGGGATTTACTGACGGGCTCGAGATACATCATGACGGCGACCTCCCTAAGCAGAGTGGATTGGGCACCAGTTCGTCTTTTGTGGTTGGCCTGTTGCACGCCCTGCACGGTTTGAAAGGCGAACTAGTCGGGCCGGAGCAGCTTGTCCGTGAGGCTATTTACGTTGAACGTGAGCTTTGTCACGAGACTGTTGGTTCACAGGATCAGACAATAGCGGCTCATGGTGGATTCAACTATGTTGAGTTTGGGGCCGGCGATGTGATTAGGGTTCGCCCTGTGCTTTTAGCGCAGGAGAAGCTGGATATGCTTCAAGATCATCTAATGCTCTTTTTTACCGGCATATCAAGAATGGCGTCTGAGGTGGCTGTTAGCCAGGTCCGCAACATTGCGTGCAAGGAGAGGGAGCTTTCCGCAATGCAGGCAATGGTGTCAGATGCGTTAAGGATCCTTACCCATGGCGAGGACCTTCGTCAGTTTGGAGCGCTTCTTCACGAAAGCTGGATGATAAAGCGTTCGCTTTCCGATGGCGTATCCACAGCGGAACTTGATTGGATGTACGAAGCAGCTAGGCGGGCCGGAGCAATAGGTGGCAAGATATGTGGAGCAGGAGGCGGCGGATTCCTATTGCTTTTTGTAGAGCCTGATCGCCAGAGCGCTGTACGGAAGGCTCTTTCGAAATACTTATGTGTGCCGTTCCGGTTCGAGAACGATGGATCGCGGGTTATTTTCTATCAAGCGGAGGCGCCACTGTCGTGAATAGCATCAGATGGCCCTTGATGAGGGACAATATCACTACTGCTGATCTTCGGAGTGTGATCAGATTCCTGCAAAGAGGCTGTCCAGTTCTGACGCAATCTGGGCACGTGAGGGCTTTTGAACAGGCATGGTCAGAATGGCTGGGCGTCAAGCACAGTGTGTTCGTCAACTCCGGGTCTTCGGCAAACTTCATTACTATGGCGATAATCAGGCACCTTTTTGGCGCGGGCGAAATTATTGTGCCGCCGTTGACGTGGGTTTCGGATATTGCCTCAGTCCTGGCGGCGGGGCACAAGCCACTATTTGTGGATATTGACCCTCGGACTCTGGGAATGGACGCTGACAGGGTACTGAAAAAGATCAGTCGCAAGACAAAAGCCGTATTTCTTACGCATGTGCTTGGCTTTAATGCCTTGAGCGACAAATTACTGCAGGGTTTGAAGGCTGCGAGGGTGCCTCTTATTGAAGACGCGTGCGAGTCGCATGGCGCGAGTTTCAAAGGACGCAAGGTTGGCACATTTGGACTTGTCTCGAACTTTTCATTTTATTTTGCCCACCACATGAGCACGATCGAAGGCGGAATGATATGCACTAACGACGATGAGATATATCAACTGGCACGGATGTTGAGGTCTCATGGTATGGTGAGAGAGGCAGACTCTGAAGAGTACCGCAGAGGATGGGAACGAAGACATGGGGATCTGGACCCGAAATTTATTTTTGCATATCCATCATGCAACTACAGAAGCACAGAAATAAACGCAGTTATCGGGCTTTCCCAATTGCGTCGTCTGGATCAGAATAACACGAAACGTGTGGAAAATTTTCGGCTTTTCCTAAGCAATCTTGATCCTGAAAAATACAGGACTGACTTTGCGCTTGAGGGGAGCGTGAACTATGCGTTTGTATTAATTCTGAGGAAGGCAAATGCCAGACTGCGAGACGCTGTGATAAAGTTGCTGAATGACAATGGCGTCGAATATCGTCGCGGAACATCGGGCGGCGGAAATCAGCTGCGTCAACCGTACTTGAAGGGGATTGTTCCTCGAGGCCATTGGAAGCTTTTTCCTGAGGTTGAGCATGTGCATTTTTACGGCTTCTATATTGGCAACTACCCAGGACTTGGAAGAAAGCAGATTATTGATCTCTGTCACGAACTTAACAGCCTGAGGGGCGAGTGATTTCTTGAATAGCCAAAATCGGTAGTGCCTTTTACTTCTCAGGTGGTCTGATGGTTTAAAGGCAAAAAGATGAATATAGATTCGGCCATCTTTGTCGCTGGCGCCGCTACCCTGCCGGGTTATGCCGTATACTCCGAGCTTAAGCGACTGGGTTATCGCAGGATTATTACCAATGACGATATTGGATTGGATATGAATGATTGCACGGCTGTGAATCGTTTTTTTAGAGAGGAGCATCCAGAGTACGTGTTTGTGGCCGGCTCAAGTTCAGGCGGCATTGGACTGAACAGAAAAAAACCTGCCGACCTCATGCTTGAGAATCTGGTGACGGCAACAAACATTCTTTCCGCTGCCCATGAGAACCGCACCACGAAGCTCCTTTATCTGGCAAGTTCGTGTGTTTATCCCCGGGATTGTCCTCAGCCGATGCGGGTTGACTATTTGTTCAGCGGTCCTCTCGAACCGACAAGTGAGGCATATGGGCTTGCAAAATTAGCCGGGCTTACGCTATGTAGAGCTTACAGGCGCCAATATGGCGATAATTTCATAGTTGCTATTCCTGCCACGCCCTTCGGACCCGACGACAGGTCAGATCCTGATGATGCTCATGTCATTGACTCCATGATTGCCAAGATGCTCCGCGCCAAAAATGAAGGGCACGAAGAAGTGGTGCTATGGGGGACAGGTGCTCCGCGCCGGGATTTTATATATCAGGACGACTTGGGGCGCGCCTGTGTATGGATCATGGATCACTATGATGGTGAACTGCCGGTTAATGTGACCGGAACTGGTCCAATTACTGTGGCGGAGCTGGCTGAAAAGATTCGCTCGCTCGTTGGATTCAACGGCCGGGTCAGATTTGATCCTTCATATCCGGATGGTGCGCCGGTGAAATGTCTGGATGGTTCTTTGCTACGTGATATGGGCTGGCGGCCGATATGGAATTTCGACGAAGCTCTGAGTGTAACATGTAAGTCAGCTCAGAGACGACTGGCGGGGGATGATTGTGGGTGCAACTAAAGTGCTGAAACAGACAGGATACTTGTTGACATCAGCAGTTAGATCCCAAGAATGCCCACTCGGTGGAGAAATGAGGCATGGCGATTGACGTGCTGTTCATAAATCCTGGGAACCAGGCCATTGCCTATCAGGATTTGGCTCGCGAGTTTACTGCTGTTGATGTTCCGATCTGGGCATTACTGCTAGCCGGATCCTTGCGTCGTCAAGGATATGAATGTGCTGTTCACGATATCAATGTGCAGGGCTGGGACAAGGATATTGCGTCAAATATCCTTCGCCGGCATAGGCCTCGGCTGGTGGTGATGCTTGTATATGGTCACCATCCGTCAGCATCAACTCAAACGATGCCTGCGGCTCACGAGGCATTGACTGTATTGAAAGCAGTGGCTCCGGAACAGCCTGTGGCGTTGGGAGGAACTCATCCGACCGTCTTGCCCCAGCTCACCCTGAGCCAGGAACCGGCCGATTATGTGGTGTGCGGAGAGGCTCTGCATTCTATCTCGGGTCTGGTGGATTTCTTCAGAGGGAAGAGGCAGATCGAGGAGGTGCCTGGTTTATGGCACCGACGACGTGCTGGCGGATATGAATATACGGGAGATCCGCCTATTATTACACAGCTTGCCGAAGATTATCCTGAGTATGCTTGGGACCTCTTGTGTGATATTTCCAAATACCGCGCTCATAACTGGCACTGTTTCCAAGACTTCGCTCGTTCAGGGCGTTCTGATTTTTCGGATGTTCGCAGTCCTTACGCTTCTCTTTACACTTCGTTGGGCTGTCCGTATGACTGTGATTATTGTTGTATTCACGTCCTGACAAACCGTCGACCTTTGTGGCGGCATTGGCCGATAGAGTCTGTTGTGGAGACGCTTGAAAGTCTGAGGTCTCGCTTCAAGGTGCGGAATATTCGTTTTGCAGATGAGTTATTCATACTCCAGCCGAAGCGGGTTGAGCTTTTCTGCGATCTTGTAATCAGCAAAGGGCTTGACTTGAATATTTGGGCTTATGGGAGAGTAGACACCATACCGGACAGCCTTTTGCCAAAAATGAAGAAGGCTGGAATTAACTGGATTTGTTTGGGAATCGAGGCGGGCAACCAGGCAATTCGATCAAATGTGAACAAGGCTCTTAGGAGAAACATAGTTGAATCAGTGTGCAAGATCCAGGAAAGTGGCATATACGTTATCGGCAATTTCATGTTTGGACTGCCTGGGGAAGATGAGAACACCATGCAGGACACCCTCGATTTAGCTATCGAGCTTAACTGTGAGTTTGTGAATTTTTATTCGGTCATGCCATATCCAGGTTCCAGGCTTTACGAGAAAGCGATGTCGGAGGGCGCTGTGCCTGAGCGATGGGAGGCTTTTTCGCAGCACAGTTACTGGACTCAGCCTCTCCCAACAGGCAAGATTTCATCTGCGCAGGTGCTGGCTTTCAGGGACAATGCTTTTGAAACATATTTCCGAAATCCGCGTTACCGCCAAATGGTTCAGGATAAGTTTGGCGACAAGGTGGTCGCTCACATAGACCGTATGCTAGGTCATAAGATTCGCCGACGCTTGCTTGAAACGTCTAAAGCATTATAGAATGACTCGGAGCCAAACATGAGACAAAAAGAACTCCTGGAGGCGAAAGCTCTTCAACTCAAGAAGAGAAG
>CALETX010000412.1 GCA_937920455.1 uncultured bacterium | reverse complement strand
ATCAGGAAACGAACGAAAAATACATACCTCATGTGATTGAACCTTCGGCAGGCGTAGATAGAATAGCGCTTGCGCTTCTCTGTAACGCATATCGCGAGGAATGGGTTCCACAGGAAGGCACAGGAGGCAAGGTGATCGAGGCCACTCCCGGTGAAAAGGCGCCTGAGGGGTATGATTTAAGGACGGTCTTGACGTTTCATCCAGGCGTAGCGCCGGTCAAAGTTGGAGTGTTTCCTCTTCTCAAGAACAAACCCCATTTGGTCGCCAAGGCCAGGGAGTTGTTTGAAATGCTTCGGAAATACTGGCCATGTTTTTACGACGAGGCCGGAGCAATCGGCAGGCGGTACCGCCGTCAGGACGAGGCAGGAACGCCTTTTGGCGTGACCGTTGATTTCCAGACCCTCGATGACAATACGGTCACGATACGCGACCGGGACACGATGCTTCAGGAACGCGTCAAAGTCGGGGAATTGACCGATCGGCTTTATTCGAAGATAAGGTTGCCATGAGTGACGTTACGGAACTTTTGCGGAGGGTTAGAGCCGGATGTCTTTCAGTTGCCAAAGCTGCGGAGATTCTGGGGAAGGGCCATGTTGACCTGGCGTTTGCGAAGGTTGACACGGACCGCGCGCGCCGCAAGGGGCTTCCCGAAGTGATTTACTGTCCTGGCAAGACCTGTTCGCAGATAGTGCGTATTGTGAAAGTTCTCCTACAGGCTGGCCAGCCAGTGCTTGCGACTCGGGCTTCACCTGCGCAATTTAGGGCTGTCAAGAGAGCGGTTCCACAGGCCTCGTACCACGAAACGGCGAGGATCATCACCGTTGACTGCGGAGTCCATGGGGAGCGGCGCGGTCTTGTCGCTGTAGTGGCGGCCGGCACTTCTGATATTCCGATTGCTGAGGAGGCCGCACTGACGGCTGAGAGAATGGGAGTTTCCGTAGAGCGGATTTACGATGTAGGAGTTGCGGGACTTCACCGCCTTTTTGCTCACTTGGAGAGATTGAAAAGCGCTCATGCGCTGGTTGTCGTGGCTGGGATGGAAGGTGCGCTTCCATCAGTTGTGGGCGGACTGGTTGACAAGCCTGTGGTGGCTGTGCCGACAAGCATCGGTTACGGCACGAGTTTCAGCGGCCTTGCTGCCCTTCTTGCCATGCTGAATTCGTGCGTGCCAGGCGTTACAGTTGTGAATATTGATAACGGCTTCGGTGCGGGAGTCGCTGCTGCGCTGATCGCTCGCGCCGCAGATAATGCGTCTGTTGACCTATCTAAGAGACATAAGAAAGGCGCTGCTGTTGGAACTAGAAGGTCAAACAGAGCGAAGAAGTAAGCACGAGATGAAAGTTCTTCGGTTTGATAGCGTGGGTGGGGCCAGCGGAGACATGGTACTGGCGTCTTTAGCTGCTCTTGGTATTGACATGAGTCAGGTCGGAGCAATGGTGGCAGGCCTTGGGATTGAGCCGTTTAGGATTGAGGTTGAAAAGTGTTCCGAACATGGTTTGGCAGGAATGCGCGTCAGAATCGTCGTCGAGAAGGCCTCCGCGCGAGAGCGCAACCTTTCTGATATACTTACGGTTTTGGAGGCTTCATCTCTGCCGGAGAGGACGAGAGATGTTGCCGGACGTGTGTTCAGAAGACTGGCTGAAGCTGAAGGCCGTGTCCATGGCAAACCACCTGAAAAGGTTCATTTTCACGAGGTAGGTGCTGTTGATTCTATTGTTGACATAGTCGGTTCATGTTGCGGCCTTGTAATGCTAGGCGTCGAGGGTGTTAGGTTTGGTCCTTTGCCCATAGGGCATGGAATGATTGAGTCCGAGCACGGGGTATATCCATCGCCTGCCCCGGCCACGGTGGAACTTCTCAAGGGACATTCAGTGATTCAGGTGGGCGAGCCTGTTGAAACTGTTACTCCCACGGGCGCGGCGTTGCTTGTGACGTGGAGCGAAGTTCTTCCCGCTATAGGCGACAGGGGCAGAATTCTGTCAGCGGGATATGGAGTGGGGCACCGCGCCATGAAGAGCAGGCCTAACGTGCTGAGGGCTGTTCTTCTTGATACGGGGGGGGAGGAGATTGCCGGCGATGAATGCGTCGTTCTTGAGTTCAATGTCGATGACACAACGCCCGAAATTATTGGAGCGTTGCAGGGCAAGCTGATGTCGTCTGGCGCGCTTGATGTGTACTTCACGCCGGTGCAGATGAAGAAACAGCGTCCGGGAACGCTTGTCACGGTAATTGCCAGGCCCGCCGATAGTGAGTTGATGTTGGATATCATTTTTTCGGAGAGCACAACTTTCGGAGTCCGCCAGCAGGTTTGTCATCGGGCGGTGCTAGACCGACGACACGAGACGGTTCAGACGGTTTATGGACAGGTGCGTATCAAGGTCGGATCGTGGCGTGGGCGTGTGGTCACGAGGTCCCCGGAATACGACGATTGCGCAACATGTGCTCAGAATGCCGGGGTGCCGCTCAAAGATGTTTATGAGGCTGCGATGCGGGCGTTCGGGTCGCTGTCGCAGTTGTCTTCCTGATGGTAAAAGGGCGTCACAAAAGACTGACTCGGCGCTTGTAAACGAACATTCATGAGCATGCATTTATTGCGCTTTGGTAAGCTGGCGCTTGACATGCTGCATTGTTACAGCTTGCGGCAACGTTACTGTTTACTGGAATTTTGCGCCGCGCTCTGGGTGCACGGGCTGTCGTCCTATTGAATGGTAGATGAATCCGCTTTCTTTCATTGCGGCAGGCTCGAAAACATTCCGGCCATCAATAACAATAGGACATTTCATCACCCGTTTCAGTTCGGCCAGGTTCATCGTTGCTATTTCGGGCCACTCGGTCAGGATCAAGGCCGCGTCGGCGCCTTCTGCGCATTTGATCGGGGTGTCGAAATATGCTTGACCCGGCACAACCTTATCGAATTTTTCGCTAGCCTTGGGGTCCCAGAGCCTGAGTCTTGCCTTTCTTTCGAGCAGATGCGTTGCGAAATAAATTGAAGGCGCCTCTCTTATGTCGTCGGTGCCCGGTTTGAACGCAAGGCCAAGCATTGCAATGACCTTGTCCTCGACGACCCATAGTTCCTGCTGGAGTTTGCGCATGAGATGGTCGCGCTGGCTGAGGTTTATCCTTTGAACCTCCTTCAGAATGTCGAGGCTGTATCCTTTCTCGTCGCCCATGCGCACGAAGGCATCCACATCCTTAGGGAAACATGAACCGCCGTAGCCGACGCCAGCTTTGAGAAAATGCGGGCCTATGCGTTTGTCGAGCCCCATGCCGTGCGCCACCCTGGTGATGTCGGCGCCTGTAAGTTCGCAGATGCGACTTACTGCATTGATGAATGAGATCTTCATGGCAAGGAACGAGTTTGAAGCGTGCTTTGTCAACTCTGCGCTGGCGATGTCCATTTCAAGGTATTCGCACTTATGACGCTTGA